>JAZRRU010000088.1:0-37115 GCA_045651025.1 Eubacteriales bacterium | reverse complement strand
ATACGGTGACCTTTCGGAAAACAGCGAATACGATGAAGCAAAAAATGAGCAGGCGGAAATCGAAGGCAAGATTGCTCATCTCGAAGAAACTCTCGAAAACGCTATCGTTCTCGACGACGCAGAGCTCGGCACCGACAAGGTGAACGTTGGTAACAAGGTTGTCGTTCACAACATCGACAGCGGCGAAGAAGCTGAATACAAGATTGTTTCCACCACGGAAGCAGATCCTTTGATGTTCCTCATAAGCGACGACTGCCCTCTCGGCAAAGCGCTTATCGGTCAGAAAATGGGCGACAGCATCAACGTTGAAACTCCTGCCGGTGTTGTAAAATACACTATCACAAACATTTCGAAATAAACCAAAGGTAAATAAGATGAACGAACAGACAAACAACAACGCTACCACGGAAGTTAATCTCGGCGACCTTCTTGCCGTCAGACGCCAGAAGCTCGACGATCTCCGTGCAGAAGGAAAAGATCCTTTTGTTATCACAAAATACGACGTTTCTCACCACAGCGAAGAAATCAAAGCGAACTTCGAATCTCTTGAAGAAAAAGAGGTTACTATCGCAGGCCGTCTTATGTCGAAGCGTATCATGGGCAAGGCATCGTTCTGCCACGTTCAGGACCTTCAGGGACTTATCCAGAGCTACGTCGCACGCGACAGCATCGGAACGGACGAATATGCCGGATTTAAGAAATTTGATATCGGTGATATCGTAGGTATCAAGGGTACTGTTTTCAAGACGAAGACGGGCGAAACCTCGATCCACGCGACCGAGATCACTCTCCTCTCGAAGAGCTTGCAGATCCTTCCCGAAAAGTTCCACGGTCTTACAAACACCGACCTCAGATACCGTCAGAGATACGTTGATCTTATTATGAACGCAGAAACCAAGGACACGATGATAAAGCGTTCGAAGATCATCAGCTCTATCCGCCGTTTCCTCGACTCGCAGGGATTTCTCGAGGTTGAAACGCCTATGCTCGTTTCGAACGCGGGCGGTGCGGCGGCAAGACCGTTCGAGACTCATTTCAACGCGCTCAACGAAGACCTCAAGCTTCGTATCTCTCTCGAGCTCTACCTCAAGCGTCTTATCGTCGGCGGTTTGGAACGCGTTTATGAGATCGGCCGAGTTTTCAGAAACGAAGGACTTGATACCCGTCACAACCCCGAGTTCACTCTCATGGAGCTCTATCAGGCATATACCGACTATCACGGTATGATGGACCTCACGGAGAATATGTACCGCCACGTTGCGAACGAGGTTCTCGGAACGACGAAAATCGTATATAACGGCGTTGAAATGGACCTCGGCAAGCCGTTCGAGCGCATTACGATGGTTGATGCGGTCAAGAAGTATTCCGGCGTTGACTTCAACGAAATCAACACTCTCGAAGAAGCGCGTGCTATCGCAAAAGAAAAGGGAGTTGAATTTGAGACCCGCCACAAGAAGGGCGACATTCTCAACCTCTTCTTCGAAGAATTTGTTGAAGAGCATCTTATTCAGCCGACGTTCGTTATGGACCATCCCGTTGAGATTTCTCCCCTCACGAAGCGCAAGCCCGAAAATCCCGATTACGTTGAACGCTTTGAGTTCTTCATGAACGGTTGGGAAATGGCAAACGCTTACTCCGAGCTTAACGACCCGATCGACCAGAGAGAACGCTTCAAGGCGCAGCAAGAACAGCTCGCACAAGGCGATGACGAAGCGAACACCACCGACGAGGACTTCCTCAACGCTCTCGAAATCGGTATGCCTCCCACAGGCGGTATCGGCTACGGCATCGACAGAATGTGTATGCTTCTCACCGACTCGCAGGCAATTCGAGACGTTTTGTTGTTCCCCACAATGAAGAGTTTGGATAAATAAGTTACAAATAACCCGAGATATGCTGAATATCTTGGGTTATTTTTATTCGGGCGAAGATTCGAAGGTATAGGGGTTGTCAGTTCGAATTATTTGAGTTATAATACAAGTGTAACTTCCGACAAGAAACGGGGGGGAAAGAATGGAAAACCGAAAAGCGGTTCACTCGAATGATTCCGACACGTTCGAAATTGAGCGCAAATATCTTATCGAATATCCCGACGTCAAATGGCTCGAGAGCATTCCGAGCTGTCGAAAAACCGAGATAGTTCAGACCTATCTTAACAGCGACAACGGCGACGAGGTTCGTGTCAGAGAGCGACAGAGCAACGGTAAGTTTACATACTTCCACACGATCAAGCGCAAGGTCTCGGGCGCGAAGCGTGTTGAGATTGAAAGAAATATTTCCGAGGATGAATATCTCAAGTTTCTCGCGGATGCAGACACGACGAAGAGACAGATACGAAAAACGAGATATTGTCTTACGCATGAAAATCAGGTTTTTGAGATCGATATTTATCCGTTTTGGAACGACAGGGCTATCATGGAAATCGAACTCGAGAACGAGGACGAAAAGATAATTTTCCCGAAAGAGATAAAAATCATCAGAGAAGTTACAGACGATGATTCGTACAAAAACGCTTCGCTTGCGGAAATAAAAATGCGTTCACATGAAGCGTTGATTCGGGAGATAGCATCTTATATCGAGGAAAAATACGTCGAGGAAAATCCTCGGTTCTGTAGTTTTTCGTGCAGAAGCGCGAGGTTTGACACCTGTGAATTCGAGGCGGTTGCCTGCCCATCGATGGGATCGGAAAAAGCGATGTCGCTTGAGGAGCTCGTTGAGAACATTGACGAGAGCTTTTCGCAGATGCTGTTGCGCAAAATCGACGAAAAGGGTATGACCGACGCGGAATGCTACAAAAAGGCGAACATCGACCGAAAGCTGTTCTCTAAGATACGAAGCGACGTACATTACAAGCCGAGCAAGGCGACGGCGATCGCTTTTTCGATTGCGCTTGGGCTCGACCTCGACGAGACGGCGGATATGCTGAAGAAAGCCGGATTTGCGCTCTCGCACAGCAACAAGTTTGATATTATTATTGAATATTTTATTACAAACAAGAATTACAACATTTTTGAAATTAACGAGGCGCTTTTTGCATTCGATCAACCATTACTTGGAGCGTAAGATATGAAAAAAGTCAAAATTACGGTCATACGCAAGGCGCGGTATGACGACCTTATTGCAAAATACGAAAACCCGATTTCTCACCCATGCGACATCGAGGAAGGAAGCGTTTTTATATGCGACGGTTGGAAGAAGCCCGACGGTTTTTGCGACAGTGCTTGGGAAACGCTCTCCCCTTTCGTGCTTGCGCTCTCTCACGGGGCGGAGAATTTCTACGACGGATGGATGAAAAATCCGAAGTCCGCAATGCTATCCTGCAACGACGGTTTTCGTCCCGTAAGTTTTCTCGTTGAGGTGATTGAAGATGATTAAATTTATTTACTATCCGAAATGCACGACCTGTCAGAGGGCAAAGAAATGGCTTGATGACAACGGTGTGAACTACGAGTTGCGCGACATAAAGCTCGACAACCCAACGCTGTCCGAGCTGACCGATTGGTACACAAAAAGCGGGCTTCCGATCAAAAAGTTTTTCAACACAAGCGGTCTTCTCTACAAATCGCTTGATCTCAAGAACAAGCTCCCAACGATGAGTGAATCGGAAATGCTCGAGCTTCTTTCGACCGACGGTATGCTCGTAAAGCGTCCTCTGCTTATTGGCGACGGTTTTGTTCTCGTCGGCTTCAAGGAAATTGAATGGGGAGAAACGCTCAAATAATTTGTCGCCTATGAAGCGACCTTGCCTCTCTTTCAGTGTGATAGAATTAAGTCACAAAATGAAAGAGAGGTTTTTATTATGAAAAACAAAATCACCGAGCTTGTATTTATTATCGATCGAAGCGGTTCGATGGCGGGGCTTGAGAATGATACTATCGGCGGGTTCAACTCGATGATCGAAAAGCAGAAATCGGAGGACGGAAGGTGCTTCGTCACGACGATTCTTTTCGACAACGTGAGCGAGATACTTCACGACAGGATCGAGGTATCGAAGATCGCAAAAATGACCGAGAAGGACTACTTCCCCCGCGGTTGCACCGCGCTTATTGATGCGCTCGGAGGAGCTATCACGCACATCGAAAGCATACACAAGTACGCACGGCCCGAGGACGTGCCCGAGAACACGCTTTTCGTTATTACCACCGACGGAATGGAAAACGCCAGCGTAAAATTCAGCTCCGAAAAGGTCAAAAAGATGATAGAGGAAAAGAAGGAAACGGGATGGGAATTCCTTTTCATCGGTGCGAACATCGACGCGGTCGACACTGCGGAGCAATACGGAATTCCGAAAGAGCGCGCGGTCAACTACAACGCCGATGCGACGGGCACGCAGATACTCTATGCTTCGGTTTCGGACGCTGTTTCGAAAATGAGGGCGTGCGATACGATCGAGTTTGACTGGGCAAAGGATATACAGGCGGATTTTGAGAAGAGAAACAAAAAGTAAAGTCTGTATTTTTCAGCAACGGCAACGGTTCGGCGATGTTTTTACTATTGACAAAACGAGGCGATAGGTATATAATTCCTATGATTAGGACGATTTGCTTTAGATTACGTTTAACGCAATTGTTTTAAAATACATTTATACTTTAACTTCGATTACGAAGGAGGACACTTTTTGTGAAAACGAACTTCAAAAGAATCTTCGCGATTTGCTTGGCTGTTACGCTTGCGTTTTCTTCCTTGGCTATCACCGCTTCGGCAGATACGTTTAAGTGGGATACAGTTCCCGAGGATGCGACTTACACTTCCAATGAATATTGGGCGGACTATTATACTTGGGGGAAATTCTACCAGAATAAGAACCGCATTCCTCTCACCGGCGACGGCGCAAGAGACGCTGTTGCGGTTGCCGCTTCTCAGATAGGATATCTTGAAGGCGATGATGAATACGGTGAAATGGGCACTGTCGGCGGTTACGGTAACTTTACCGAATACGGCAAGTATACAAACGCAAACGAGGCCGCTTGGTGTGCATCGTTCTGTTCTTGGGTTATGTATGCTGCGAAAGCAACCGATCAAAGATCGTACGTAGCGAGTTGGAATGATGACAACGGCACGTCTTACAACATGGCGCGCGACGGCGTTTCCTATTGGGGCGAGACTTACGTTCCCCATTGGAGCACCATGCTCAACAAAAACGGCGACTACAGATTTGCCGATTACTACATCCCGAGCTACAAGCCCGAGCAGGCAAGCTACAAGCCCCAGACCGGTAACTTAATTTTCTTCATCAGCAGTCCGACGGCAGACTGGCCTCTTTTTGAAGGTCATATCGGTCTTGTTGCTTATTCCGACGATCAGTACGTCTACACAATTGAGGGCAACACTTCTTCCCAGAACGGTGTCGAAGCCGAGGGCGGCGGTGTATTCTTTAAGAAATATGCGCTCAACAGCTCTTCTGTTGCGGGATACGGTATTCTTCCCTATGAAACCGTTTCCGGTCTTCCCGAGATCGATTACAGCGGTGCAAACCCCACTCCCGGTCTTTACGTTACGGTTAACGGCGACGCAAAGGTCTACGCAAACAGAGACGATGACGCAAGGACGTGGACACTTCCGATGTCTTCGATTTTCGAGGTTTTGAAGATTGAAAAAGATAACCTCGGAAACACGATGCTCTATTCCAAGTTTGAGCTTGGCGATGGAGTTCACTACGGTTGGATCGTTAACGGTACTTCCGAAAATGCATCTGAATGGACCAGAACACTCCAGATCTATGCTACCCCCGACGGCACTCCCGATCATTCCGATAAGCTTACGTTCTCGGGCGCAAATCTTACGATCACCGACGATATCGCTGTTAACTATAAGGTTGACAACTCAATCTTAACCGATAATGATTATTCCGATCCTTACGTTGTGTTTGAAATGAACGGCAAGGAAACGACCGTAACCAACTATAACGTTGTTAAAGACGAGGTTGTATTTGAACTCCCGAACATCGCTCCTCATCAGATGATCGATACCATAACCGCAACCTTGTATGCAACGAAGGACGGTGAGGTCTGTCTCGGCGCAACCTACGACTACAGCATCAAGCAATATTGCTACAACATCTTGAATAATTCTCAATACAACAGCGACGCAAAATTGAGAACGCTCATCGTCGATCTTCTCAACTACGGTGCAAAATCACAGGAATACATGAACTACAAGACAAATTCCTACGTAAACGCCAACCTCACCTCCACGCAGAAAGCATGGGGTTCCAAGACCGACAGAACGCTCAACTCCGTGTTGGATACGAAATACGCAACCGTCGCTAATCCGAAGGTGACCTGGACGGCAGCGGGACTCAACCTCAAGCAGTCGGTCGGCATGCGTTTCCGATTTGATGCGGAATCGCTTGACGGACTTACCGTAAAGGTAACGAGCGGAGACAAGGAATGGGTTATCAACTCCGACAGCTTTGAGACGAACGTCTACGGACATTACGTTTTCTTTGACGGTTTCAGCGTGGCACAGATGAGTGACGAGGTTCTCGTCACCGCATATATCGGCGACACTGCTGTGAGTGACACCTTGCGCTACAGCATCGAATCCTACGCGTGTGCAAAGCTCGACGACAGCGATTCCACGCTCGTTGAGTTGGTAAAATTGATGATGCGCTACGGCGATGCCGCAAAAGCGTACGTCACACCGTAAGCATACAGACAAAAAAGAGAAGACTCGTTTATTACGAATCTTCTCTTTTCTTTTTTATGCGATATCTTTTTTCGTGTATTTGAAATACGCAATTATGATGGATACCACGGCAATTGCGATGCCGGGAAGTACATATTTCAGTTCGATTGCATTTTCGGCGATGATATATCCCGAATCGGTATATCCGAACGGAGTGATATATTTCAGCACCTTTGCGTCCGAAGTGAGATTTGCGATTATATTCAAAAAGTAGAGAAGAACCGAAATCCCGAGTCCGACGGCGAGGCCGCCGCGTGAAAGAAACGCTGAGATTCCGAAAGTTATCGCAGAAATCTGAAGCTGGAGGATGAAATACGCAAGGAACATCAAGCACATCTTCGTATAATCTGCATCCTCACCTATCGCGAAAGTTGCGAGAAGCGAGACAGCAAAAACGGTCAGGTTCAAAATTGCGTTCTGAACGACTATTGCGATAAGTTTTTCGGTCAAAACTCTTTTTCTTGAAATCGGATGAGAAAGCAGGAATTCCGCCGTGTGGTCTTTTTCTTCCTTTGCGAGAGAGGAAACGCCGATTATTGCCGCGAAAAACGCGCCGCCGAGTCCAAGCACGTTTCCGCATTCTACGCCGAAAAAGCCCATAAATTCACCGAAATTGAGTTTATCCATACCGAACGCCTCGGAAAAGCTTCCCATTTCGGCGAACATATCGCTTATCTCGTTCATCTGGGAGGACATTTCGGGATAGATCAACACCGAGACCGCAAGCATAAACGAAATCGCGAGCGACCATACTGCAAGCGAGATTCTGTCTCTTTTCAGTTCGTGTAAAAGGAGCGTCATTTTTGATTTTCCTCCTTTGCGTAATAATGCATAAACGTCTCTTCAAAATCGGGCTCGGAGATCAAAATATCCTCGAAGTCGTATTTTGCGAGTTCTTTTATCATCGCGCTCGGGCTTCCGTTGTAGAGAAATTCGAGCGTTCCGTTTCCGTGCTTTACGTTCTTTATATTTTGAAAATCGGGGATAGTTTCGATACCTTTGAGGGTAACGTGTTTTACACCCGTATTCGAAAGGGCGTCAACGTTATCGGTAACGATTATTCTTCCCTCGCGTATGACGGATGCGGTCTTGCAGTAACGCTCGACCTCGGAAAGAATATGAGAGGAAAGAAACACGGTTGCGCCCTGCTCGTTGCGTTCCTTCATTATCGTGTAAAACTCTCTTTGCATAAGGGGGTCAAGTCCGCTCGTCGGTTCGTCGAGGATATAGAGCTTTGGCTCGTGCTGAAGCGCGCAGACGATTCCGACTTTTTTGCGGTTGCCGAGCGAAAGCTCATTCACCTTGCGGGAGGTATCAAGCTCGAAGCGCTCGCAGAGTCGTTTTGCCTCCGCAGAGCAATCTCTTTTTCGGAGTTTTGCGGAAAGCTCGATTATTTCTTTGACTTTCATTCCGTTGTAGAACGCCGCCTCCGAGGGGAGATAGCCGATATCGGAAAGGATGTCGATTTTATTGCCCGTTATATCCTTTCCGAACAATTTTGCGCTTCCCGACGTGGGAGAAATAAAGCCGAGGAGAGTTCTTATCGTCGTGCTTTTACCCGCACCGTTCGGCCCGATAAATCCGAAGAAATCACCCTCGTTAACAGACAGGTTCACGTCGATTATACCGCGTGCGGTTCCGTAATATTTCGTGAGATCGGTAGTTTCGATCACTTTCATTCGTCAATCTTCCTTTCGGTTCTTTTTTGAGTAGAGATAGGAATAAATCATCGGAGCGAGGACAGCAAGGAACATCAATGCAACCCCGAAGGGGGTAAAGTTGTCGGGTGCAACAAACGCAAGAACGACAAACAAGAGACCTGCTAGAACCCAAACCTTGCCCGCAAAGCGATGAGTTGCGTCCCAGTTTTGCTCGTCTCTGAGCGTCCAATAGATCTTGATTCCGACGGTTCGGCTCTGTCTGCACTTCGGCATATAGTTGCCGATCACTAAAAATGTCATACCCAGCAATAAAAATACAAACAATTTTGCGTTAAACTCTTTACCAAACACGGTTAAATATGTTATACTACCTCCAAACAGCGACACGATTGGACATATCCACAGCATCAAACCCATTATTTTCGGGTTTTGGTTTTTGTTTCTTTTGTCAAGCTGACTTCCAAAAAAGCACAACCAATGAAGCACGAGAACTATCAAGGGAAGAACGAAAACTGCAAACTCCCTTGATGCGTAACGGTCGGGGTTGTTGTTGAAATCCCAATGAACGGGCATCATTTCGGGAAGTTTGTCCCAAAATATCACACCGAAGAGTATGGGGAGAAGCGTCAGAAGTGACGATATGATAAGCTGAAAACGGTATTTTTTAAGCATTGTTGTCTCCTTTCAGGTCGGTTATCCAAAGCATAACGTCCTCGAGAACGGACGTGTTGATTGTGTAATAAATGAACTTTCCCTCGCGGGAGTCGCGTATCAGGTCGGCATCCTTCAAAACCGAAAGATGGCGCGAGATCGATGCACCCGTAACGTCGAATCGTGAGGTTATCTCCCCCGCCGAGAGACGCCCGTCTTTTAACATATTCAAAATCTCGCGGCGTATCGGATCGGCAAGTGCGCGGAGAGTTTGCTGTAAAATCATCAAAAATCAGCTCCTTTAACATTTAACCTAAATGTTAAATATAGTATATTATATTCATCTCACGCTGTCAAGTGTTTTCAAAAATAATCAAGGAGAAAAGAAATGAAGCTTTCGGGAGCAGAAATAATCATCAGAACGCTTATCGAGCAGGGTACTGAAACTGTGTTCGGCTATCCGGGCGGTCAGATACTCGACGTATATGATTCACTCTATAAGCACAGATCGAAAATAAAGCATATTCTTACTGCTCACGAGCAGGGCGCTGCCCACGCCGCGGACGGTTACGCACGGACGACGGGCAGACCGGGCGTTGTTATTTCGACCTCGGGCCCCGGCGCGACGAATCTCGTCACGGGAATTGCAACGGCTCATCTCGACTCGATACCTATGGTCATAATCTGCGGAAACGTTCCGACGACGCAGATCAGCACCGACAGCTTTCAGGAAGTCGACATCACGGGTATCACTCTCCCCATCACGAAGCATAATTATTTTGTCAACTCGGTTACCGAGCTAGCGGACACGATAAGAGAAGCGTTCCGTCTTGCCGTTTCGGGCAGACCGGGACCGGTACTCATCGACGTACCGAAGGACGTTCAGGTTGCGAAGTGTGATTACTCAGCAGCGCTTCCCGTCGAGAAAGACCTTCCACTTTCGGCAAAGGACGTCCGAATCACTCAGGCGGCAGAAATTATTAACGAGTCAAAAAAGCCGTTCGTATACTTTGGCGGCGGTGTTGTTTCGTCCGAGGCGCAGGAAGAATTGCTTACGCTTGCCGAAAGGATCGACTCCCCTATCGGTTGCTCGATGATGGGGCTCTCGGCAATTCCGACGGACAACGAGCGTTTCCTCGGTATGCAGGGTATGCACGGACATTATGCGTGTTCGATGGCGATGAACGATGCTGACGTTATTATTGCGCTCGGCGTTCGGTTCAACGACCGTTCGACGGGCGACAGAAACAAGTTTGCACTTAAATCAAAGATAATACACATAGACATCGACGGTTCGGAGCTCAACAAGAACCTCAACTCGGTCTTGAATCTCCGCGGCGACCTAAAAGAAACGCTCAAGAAGCTCATCCCGCTTCTTCAGGAAAAGTCACTTCCCGACTGGAAGAAGAAAATCGACGGCTACAAGAAGTTCGAGATTGAAAACTCCGATAGACGCGACGGGCTCACTCCGAAGAATCTACTCAACGTACTCAACCGATTTTTGAGCGAGAACACGGCGGTTGCGACCGACGTAGGTCAGCATCAGGTCTGGTCGGCGCAGAGCCTTAATTTCAAAAAACACCGAAGATTCGTCACCTCAGGCGGTCTCGGAACGATGGGGTTCGGGCTTCCCGCCTCGATCGGCGCGGCGTTCGGCACAGGTGAGCGAAGCGTACTTATTACAGGCGACGGAAGCTTCGGGATGTCGCTTCACGAGCTCGCGACAGCGGTCACCTACAACGTTCCGATCGTTATTATTATCATGAACAACGGCGTTCTCGGCATGGTACGTCAATGGCAGACGCTGTTCTACAAGAAGCACTACTCAAACACTGTTCTCAACCGAAAGAGCGATTTCGTCAAGATTGCAAAAGCATTCGGCGCGGACGGAGAGAGTGTTTCGGACTTGAATGAGCTTGAAACGGCTCTCGAACGCGCTTTTTCGCACGACGGACCCTACGTTGTTGACTGCAAGATCGACAAAGACGAATTCGTTTTGCCTATGCTTCCCCCTGGCGGAAGTATGGATGAAATTATTTTGAAACCGGGAGAATAATATGAACCGATATACTATCGCGGTTCTCGTAAAGAACCAGTTCGGCGTACTCAACAGAGTAACGAGTATGTTCCGACGCAGACAGTTTAATATTTCCTCGCTTACGGTCAGCGAGACCGAATCAAACGAGTTTTCACGTATCACCGTCAAGTTCGACGGCGACGAGAATGGAAAGCAGCAGCTCGTCAACCAGCTCTATAAGCTCCCCGACGTTTGCTCGATAAAAGAAATCACCGCGGACAACTCGGTTAGCTGTGAACTTCTTCTCATAAAAATGAAAAACGATACCAACGATCGCGACGAGATAAGAGCCGCCGCAGAAGCGTTCGGCGCGACTACGGTCGATTACTCAAAGGATTCGATCGTTATCCGCCTTACCGACGACAGCAGAAGAATCGACGATTTCATCGACCTTATGCGCGATTTCACGATACTTGAAATTTGCCGTACGGGTACCGTCTCGCTCGAAAAGGGCGCGATGACGATACGACAGACGATCAATTTCTGATGCATATTGAATACGTAATTCTTGATTTCATCAGGGATACTTTTTCGTCGGCTTTTCTTGATGCGGTCATGCGATTTTTCACGTTTCTCGGAGACGCGGGTTGGTTTTGGATTTTGACGGGAGTTATACTTCTGTTTTTCAAAAGCACGAGACGGATCGGATTTTCGGTTCTGATTTCTCTCGTTTTCAGTTTTGTTTTTTCAAACCTCACGCTCAAACCGCTTATCGCGCGGACGCGTCCGTTTGATCTCATCGAGGGCATCAAGCTCATCATCGATGCGCCGACCGATTTCTCGTTCCCCTCGGGGCATACTTCTGCTTCGTTCGCCGCTTCGAGCGCAATTCTTTTTTGGAACAAAAAGCTCGGTGTCGCGGCTATTGCTCTCGCTTGTTTTATCGCGTTCTCGCGACTTTACTTATACGTGCATTTCCCGAGCGACGTTATCGCAGGGTGTGTTATCGGAACGTGTTGCGGTTTTGGTTCATATTTAACAGTAAAGCATATAAAAAAGTGATGCGTAAATTCGCATCACTTTTTGTTTTTATTTTACGTTTGCTTCCTTCATTTCGTCGGAAGAAGCAGCGTTTTTGTTGACTTCGCTCGGGTCGTGGAAGGTCGGGACAACGGATTTGACAGCCGCTTTGACTCTTACAGAGCCGATCTCGCACTTCGCTTCTTCAACTGCTTTTTTGAGGATCTCAAGCTTTTCGTCAACCTGTTCTCTCGAAAGAGGTGCATCGCGTTCGATGAAGATCATCTTATTTTCGGTCATATCGAGCGTTTCGGTCTTCATGAGAAGCTCTTCATAGAGCTTTTCGCCCGGACGGAGACCAATCTCCTCAATTTTGATCTCGACTTCGGGTTCAAATCCCGAAAGTTTTATCATATTTCTTGCGAGGTCATAGATACGGACGGGCTTGCCCATATCGAGAACGAAGAGCTCGCCTTTTTTTGCCATCGCGCCTGCCTGCATAACAAGCTGGCTCGCTTCGGGAATCGTCATAAAGTAACGGATGATACGTTTATCGGTAATCGTAACGGGGCCGCCGTTTGCGATCTGACGTTTGAACAGCGGGATGACCGAACCGTTCGAGCCGAGAACGTTACCGAATCGAACCGCCGCGAAAGAGGTCTTGCTGTCGGTACGACACTGAACGACCATTTCGCAGAGACGTTTCGACGCGCCCATGATGTTCGTCGGGTTAACCGCTTTGTCGGTAGAAATAAGAATAAACTTCTCAACGCCGAATTCCTCGGCAACGTCAGCTGTATTGTAAGTACCAAATACGTTATTCTTGACTGCCTCACATCCGCTCTGCTCCATAAGAGGAACGTGCTTATGCGCCGCGGCGTGGAAAACGATGTTCGGACGGTAGTTGCGGAAGATGCAGGAAAGTCGTTCCCTATCACGCACCGAGCCGATCTCAACTGAGAGGTCGAGCTTGTCTCCGTATTTTCTGACGAGCTCCTGCTGGATATCGTAAGCATTGTTTTCATAAATATCTACGATAACGAGCTTTTTCGGAGAGCATTTTGCAATCTGACGGCAGAGCTCACTACCGATCGATCCGCCGCCGCCCGTGACGAGAACCGTCTTTCCGCTGTAGAAGTTCTCACCGTTTCCGTCGAAGAAATTCATCGGCTGACGGAAAAGGAGGTCCTCAATCTGGAACTCACGGATCGTTCTCTTTGCGGTTTCGGGAGCGCGAACTGCGTCGCGGATCGGAAGGTCATAGATTTTTATTTTACAGCCGGAAATGCTGTAGAAATCATAAATACGAGCCGCTTCCTCGCTTGAGAGGTTGCCGATTGCGATGAAAATCTCGCTTACGGAATAGCGCTTCAGTTTATCAAGAATCGTTGAATCTTCTTTGAATACAGGAAGGTTATGAACACGGGAACCGGTTTTTGACTTGTCGGTATCGACGAAGAAAACGGGGGTGTAGATCGAACGGTGGCTGCTCGTAAGATCGCTCGCAAGGATCGAACCGAGCTGACCCGCTCCGATGATAGCGACGTTGATATGAGGCGATCCGTCGTTATCAATACCTCTGTGGCGTTTATAAATCAAACGGTAGGTCAAGCGTGCGAGAACCGCCATAAGCGCAGTGAACGATGCAACGTTCAGCGCATGCCAAACGCCCGAATATATCGTCGAATCCTCGGGGAACGCACGGGCGATTATTATCGCAAAGACACCGCCGCAAAGGTCGGCAAGGATAAGGTTGAAATATGCTTTTGAGCTCGTATAGCGCCAGATGTTCGAATAAACACGGAAGACAAGTCGGAAAAAGAGCATCGATCCGATAAGTACTACCGAATTTATGATATATTTCTCATCGGAATATCCGGGAGAGTTGCTGAATATCTGCGTTGCGACAAAGTAAGCCACGTTGACTACAACGAAAGTAATTATATCAAAAAGAAAAAGCGCGATACGGCGTATTAATCCATTTTTGAAGAGAACATTCATAATAAAATTCCCCATCCTATATTGTTAGCAACATTATATCATCTTTCGCCCGCTAAGTCAACATAATAAACGACAAAAACGGACTCGAATAAACGAGTCCGTTTTGATATCGCTGTCGCTTTCGAACGAAAACGCGTTTTCGTTCGGTTGTTGTTTGAGGTTCGTTCGCTCGCGCCAATCTTGTGCGCGGTCTTTATCACGCCGCAAAACAAGTTTTCCGTGCAACCCAATTTCGACCTTGTCCAAGATTGCGAACCTCATAGGTATAAAAATCGACGCGCATGTCGCCGATTTTTATCTGATTTCAAATATATAAAAAACGGACTCGAATAAACGAGTCCGTTTTGATAAATGTTGTATTTTAATACAAGTAGCCCTGACGGTAGAGGAGCTCTGCGCCGAGGACTGCACCGCCTGCCGCACCGCGGAGGGTGTTGTGAGAAAGGCAAACGAACTTATAGTCGAAAATAGTATCTTCGCGGAGTCTGCCGATCGAGATACCCATGCCGCCATAAAGGTCGCGGTCGAGGTTAGTCTGAGGACGGTTGTCTTCCTCAAAGTAAGTAAGGAACTGTGCGGGTGCGTGAGGAAGCTCAAGACGCTGTGCTTCGCCTACGTATTCTGCCCATGCTTTTTTGATTTCCTCGATAGAGGGTTTGTTCTCAAAGCTTACGGAAACAGCCGCAAGGTGACCGTCAGCAACAGGAACGCGGATGCACTGAGCCGAAATAACGGGAGTCGTTGCGGGAACGATAGCGTCACCTTCGATAATACCCCAAACCTTGAGGGGCTCTTTTTCGCTCTTTTCTTCTTCGCCGCCGATGTAAGGAATAACGTTATCGATCATTTCGGGCCAGGTGTCGAAGTTCTTGCCTGCGCCGGAGATTGCCTGGAAGGTGGTAACGTTGACTGCCTTGATGCCGTATTTACGGAGAGGTTCAAGCGCAGGAACGTAGCTCTGGATCGAGCAGTTCGGTTTTACGGAGATGAAGCCCTTTTTCGTTCCGAGACGCTTTTTCTGAGATTCGATTATCGCAGTATGCGCAAAGTTGATCTCGGGAATAAGCATCGGAACATCTTCGGTTCCTCTGTGTGCCGAGTTGTTCGAAATTACAGGAATTTCCGCCTTTGCGTACGCTTCTTCAAGCGCTTTGATTTCCGCTTTCGGCATATTAACCGCGCAGAACACGAAGTCAACGTAGGGCTTAACGCCTTCGATATCCTCAGCGTTGAGAACGGTCATGTTTGCAATTTTTTCGGAAAGAGGGGTGCTCATCTTCCAACGGCCGTTTACTGCCTCACCATAGGTTTTGCCTGCGGAGGAAGGGCTCGCAAGAAGTGCGGAAATTTCAAAGTAAGGATGGTTTTCAATAAGGGTTATAAAACGCTGACCGACCATACCGGTCGCGCCGACGATGCCGGCTCTGAGTTTACTCATTGGAGTGTGCCTCTTTTCATTTAATTATATAAGATCTTTGTAAATACTCGGGTCGCTACCTTCGATCATGATAGCAGACACGGTTTTTTCGTAGAAGTTGACAGGACCGACACTTCCGACGATGGCGTAAGCATAGCCCTCATCTCGCATCGCCTCAAGGCAACGCAGGAAAAGCGCCTTTCCTATCCCCTTTCCGCGCTGATCGATCGCAACACCCGTCGGACCGAAGAAATCACGGTAGGTACATTCATAAGCGGCGAATCCGAGAATCTTGCGTTCGTTAACATCATAAGCAATAAAGCAACTGACGGGCGAACGGGAAAACGCGGTCGAAACCTCGTCTGCCCAATCGGAATCGAAGTTGTGCGTTATCCAATCCAAAACCTTGCTCTTGTTCGGGGTAAGGGGACGAATTATTCGAATACCTTCAGATTCAAGCTTACTGTAAATCTCGCGGGAATCGGGAAGGTCATAAAGTCGGACAAGCATATCGGGCATAAGTATTTCCTCCGAAAATACACAGGGTGACAATAGTTACCTACAGTCAAAATTCGAGGGCTGCCACGTGAGTTGCAGCAGCCCCGAGGTAACAAGTCAAGGTTTATTTCTTGGTTTCGGTGTAGGTGATCTTCATGGTAGTGTACTTCTTCTGAAGTTCTTTGATCGCGTCAACGTTTTCAGCGATCTTGGTACCTACGATGTTGAGAGAAAGCGAGGTGGTCGTGGGCAAGCTTTCGAGAGCTTTGAGGGAGTCGAGCTCTTTGTTATCCTTGAGAACGAGACTCGAGAGCTTCGTGAGCTTTGCAACAGCGTCAATGTTCTTGACGTTATTTCCGGTGAGATCGAGAGAAGCAAGAGTCGTTGCCTTTTCGAGAGCGGAAATATCGGTGATCTTGTTGTTGCTGAGGTTAAGAGTGGTAACCTTGCCGTTTGCAGCACCGGAAACGTCGGTTATTTCGTTTGCGGAAAGGTTGAGAGTGGTGAGCTTTTCACAATCGGTAAGGTCGGGAATCGCGGTCAAAGCGTTACCGTGAGCGTCAACGTTTGCGAGCTTCTTGAGTCCTTTGATAACGAGAGCTTTGAGACCCTTCTTGGGTTCTTCCGCCTTGTTATCGGTAGAAGCGTCGTCCTTGTTGTCATCGTCTTTAGAAGCGTCGTCCTTAGAGGTGTCGTCCTTAGAGGTGTCGTCCTTCTTATCATCTTCATTTTCTTCTTCGTAGTAGATGGTAAGAGTCGTAAGTTCGGGACACTTGTCAAGAGTAAGAGTTCCGTCGAGCTCGTTGTTATACGCATCAATGGTCGCGAGCTTTGCACAGCCGTTGAGACCGTTGAGGTCTTTTATCTTGTTGTTGTAAAGAGAAACGTAAGTGAGCTCGTCGAGTTCTTCGAGGTTGCCGATCTCGGTGAGTTCGTTGTTGTATGCATCAACGTTAGCGAGCTTCTTGCACTTTTCGATGCCCTTGAGCGTCGTTAGCTTGTTGTTGTAAACGGTGAGAGCCGTGAGCTCCTGAAGCTTCGAGAGATCGCCGAGGTCCTTAACTTCGTTGTCGTGGAGGTTGATCGAGGTAAGTTTTGCGCAGTTTGCAAGCATGCTTACGTCGGTGATCTTGTTGTTATATGCTTCGATGAGTTCAAGGTTTTCGCAACCTGCGATGCCCTTGATGTCGGTCAAGTGGTTATCCGAAACAGCGAGCTTCTTGATCGTCTTGATCTCGGAGAGTGCGTCGAGATTTTCGATGCAGTTGCCGATAGCGGAGAAGTCTTCGAGCTTCGTCATGCCCTTGAGTGCGCTGATATCTGCGATCGCGTTCTGGGAAATGTTAAGTGCGACGAGGTTGGTGAGAGGTGCGAGCGAGCTGATATCGGTGATTCCTGCGTGGGTGTGCTTTTCTTCTTCCTTCTTGGATGCATCGGAAGAGGTATCGGCAGATTCGTCAGCTTCGTCGGTTTCGACGGTCTGGTCGCCCATAGCAACGATAGTGAGGTCGGTGAGAGCTTTGAGCTCGGTGAGTTTTGAGAAGTCGGTTACGAGAGTGTTACCGATGTCGAGCTTCTTGAGGTTCTCGAACTTTTCGATACCCTCGAGAGAGGTGATTCCCGAGTACTGAAGCGAGAGATATTCAAGCTTCGTCAAAGAAGAAAGCTGGTCGAGCTTCTTGAGATCGGAAAGAGCAGCTCCGTCAACGAGGTCAGCGAAAGGAAACGCAGTCGCGCTGAAGTTCTTGCCGTCGGAAAGCTGAGCGTAAAGCTCGGAATAGTAGCATCCCTGCTGCATATCGGAAACTTCCGCAAGGTCGAACGAACGGAGAACACGAAGGTTCTTGAAGAGTGCGATATCCTCGGACTCGGAAATGATATGCTCAAGAACAACGTAAGAATTTTCGGGAATGCTGTCCGAAAAATCGGTGTCTTTTTTATCGTTTTCGATAACTTTGTCGGTGAAATCCTTGAAGCCGAGCATTACGATAGGACGAACGACGGTTGCGTAACCGTTACTGCTGTCGTTCGAAACGGATACATAATAGATCAAAGATTCTACCTTATCGATATCTTCCTGTGTAAGATCGCGGACGCTCGATTTGCCGAGAGAGTACGCAAATCCTTTTGCGAAATTCACGTCAGTGAACTGTCTGTAGGGGGCGTCCATGTGAACCAAGCCGTCCACAAGAACGAAAACTGAGCCGGCAAGAAGAAGGACCGCGAGTGCGATGCACACGATTATGGTTCTCTTCTGTTTAGCCACAACTTTGTTACTCATTTTAAAATTCCTCCGGAAATATTTTCAATCGACCTATTCTATCACAATTCAGACCGTTTTGCAATAGAAACTTTCATTGATTTATATTTTATTTTGCTTTATATTTCAATATATTCTCAAAAGTTTTTCGGTTGCCTTCCCATATCTCTGCCGTTCTGCCGTATTTTATCGGATCGAGGTCGGGTGAGCGGCGAAGACAGAGTATTGCCGTTTCGGGAATGCTCGAAAGTCCGTCGAGCTTATACGCATCAAGGTCGGATATCTTCACACCGTAGCCCTTGACGGTATTTTCGGGCAGAATTTCCGCAGAAAATACCTCGGAAAGAGGAGAGAGCAATTTTTCCTCAAGGCATATCTCGAAAAATTCCTCATCAAGCGCATAAATAACCGCATCGCCTGCGCGGATTTCCGTCTGGAAGCGCTTCAAGGCGTTGTTATTCTGGTCGTAATTAATGGGGTCGATTCCTGCATCCTCGTTACCGAATTTATTCACCGTAATATCGAGAAGCGCGACGTTGATATTCCCGTCGTCGTTATAGTCCTCGGAAAGTCCTGCGATCGTGTCTTTCAGTTTGTCCGACGATTCGGGCGAGATATACATAGGTCCGACGTGCAGAATGTTCACATCGGGGTCCTTCGACGAAAAATACTGAAAACAGCTCATGGCGAGAAAAACGACGAGTATTCCGCCGAAGATAATAAGCCATTTATAATGATACCAAACGTTTTCGAACCATTCACGAGGGGACAATTTTTCTTTTGCTTCCATAACACATCTCCAAAAGCATTTTTATTTTGCTTTATTTTACCACATGCTTCCTCTTATATCAAGAGGGTAATTATTTCGTATTTCTTAAAAAATTCTTGACAAATAAATGCTTTACTGTATAATTTATTTTATGTATTTTCGGGAAATTTTCCGAGTTTGAGGATTTTTATTATGCACGCGTTTTTACATTCACTCGAACATTCTTTTTTTGATTCGCTGAAAATGGTCCCTTTCCTTTTTATTGCGTTTCTCATACTTGAATATATCGAATCAACGCTCGAGCAAAAAAGTGCAAGCGCGATCGAAAAAGCGGGCCGTGCAGGTCCTTTCACGGGGGCTCTTCTCGGGTTGATTCCGCAATGCGGTTTTTCGGTCATCGGTGCGAACTTTTACGCGAAGCGCATCATCACTGTCGGAACGCTCGTTGCTATTTTCCTTTCCACGTCTGACGAAGCACTTCTTATCATGCTCACGAGCCCGTCGCATTACAAAGAATTGCTTCTCATCATGGCGTTGAAGGTGGTCGTTGCTGTTATTGCCGGTTACGTCATCGATCTTTTTATCGGCAGGAAAACCGTCAATTCCGACGAGTGCAATCACTGCCATCACCACGACGATTCCTGCGAGGACGAGGAGATCGTCGGCGAGGAGCACTGCTGCAGCCATACCGACTGGAAAGCGATAATAAAATGCACGGTAAAGCGCACGCTTTCGGTTTTTGGATTCCTTTTCGCCGCAACGTTTTTGCTCGGATTTTTCATCGAACTCATCGGCGAGGATACGATCAAGAGCTTCATGCTCACCGACAGCGTTTTTCAGCCGTTTATTACGGCGCTCATCGGGCTTATCCCGAACTGCGCCCCCTCGGTCATTCTTACGGGAATGTATATTGAGGGCGCGATAAGTCTCGGCGCGGTTTTTTCGGGGCTTTGCACGAGCGCAGGCGTCGGACTTCTCGTTCTTTTCCGCGTCAACAAGGGCGTCAGGGAAAATCTCTATATCGTCGGTGCGACGTATATTTTTGCCTGCCTATCGGGCGTGATGATTCAGCTTTGTCAAAATTTGTTTTAATCAACCGTCGAAACGCTATCGATAAAACGCACAATTAAGAAGTTTTAAATTTGTTAATTCTCACAAATAGATAAATCGCACTTGATTATTTAATTATAAAGTGTTATAATCAAACCAATTAAAGACTGGAATTTTATGTCCGGAGGTCAATATGAAAAAAATACTTTCTCTCGCACTTTGTTTCATTTTCTGTTTGAGCATGCTTGTCGGCTGCGGCGGATTGAAGGAAGACGAAAAGGGCGCTAACGTCCGTATGTATCTTTCGGAATATCCCTACTCGCTCGACCCTGCTCTCGTTCAGCTCAACAGCGACGTTGAACAGATACTCGCGTTGATTTTCGAACCGCTTACCACCATCGACGAGAACGGCAAGGTTCAGCCCGCTCTCGCGACCGAATGGTACTACAAATACGATGAGATTTATCAGCTTCACAAGATGTACTTCGAGTTGAAGGAAACCTGCTGGAGCGATAACAGACCCGTTACCGCGGATGATGTTATCTATGCTTGGAGCAGAATCCTCTCGCCCGAGACTGACAGCCCCTATGCTTCCCTTCTCTATGGCATCAAGGGCGCAAGAAACGTTAAGTCCGGCGTAGGCACTATCGACGACCTCGGTCTTGCGGCTGTTGACAACACGCTTCTCGAGGTTACTTTTGAAAACGACTACAACTGCGAGCTCTTTGCAGAACAGGTTGCAAACATCCACCTCGCTCCCGCACGTGAAGATATCGTTACCCGTTGCGCAAAGAACGGCGACGACTGGGCGGCAAGCGCGGCTGATATGGTTGCAAACGGCAAGTTCAGAGTTCAGTCCATGGATATGCCCCGTGAAAAGAAAGAGGGCGAACAGGACTTCAGCGGTAAGTTTGCATGCAAGCTCGTTCTCGAACGTAACGCTTACTATATGCGTGACGCAGAAAAGGACGACATCGACGAATACGTTACTCCTTACCGTATAACATGCCTCTACTATGAAGGTCAGACCGACTATTATCCCGAAGAAAAGGGATTGACTCAGGAACAGTTCCAGGCGAACCGTTTCGACAGCGGCGAGGTCTTCTACCTCGGCAACTTTGACAAAGAAACCTACGCTAAATACAGCAAAGACATCGAAAGCAAGCAGACCCTCAACGGTTTTGCATTCTACTTCAACACCGAAAAGGACCTTCTCAAGGACGCAAACGTTCGTAAAGCTCTTTCTGCCGCACTCGACAGAAAGGCAATTACCGAAGCAACCGCAACGGGCGAGGTTCCCGCAACCGGTTACGTTCCGAGCGGTGTGTTCAACACCGACAGAAAGTCCGACTTCCGTGAAGTAGGCGGCGAGCTCTACAGCGTTACCGCGGATAAAGCAAAAGCCGAATCGCTCCTCGGAAACAAGAAGGGCACGGTTAAGCTCGTTTACCTCGTTCCCCAGAACGCTTTCACCGTAAAGACCTACTCCAAGAAGGTTACTTACACCAACATCTACGAAGAAGCTGCGAAGAAAGCTGCTGAAAACTGGGCTGCAATCGGTATCAAGGCAGACCTCGTTGGTCTTAACCCCACCGATTATCTTACCGCTCTCAAGACAGGCGACTTCGACGTAATCGGCGTTAACATCCTCAACGGCTCGGTTGACGCGTTCTCCTACCTCGCTCCTTTTGCAAAAGAATTCAGCGGTTCGAGCGTCGTTGTTGACAACAGCGTTGCAACCACCGAAGAAACCTTTGCACCTCACTACACCAAGATTGATGATGCTGACTACTCGAAGCTCATCCAGTCCGCACTTTCCGAAAAGGACCGTGCAAAGAGAGCAGAACTTCTCCACGACGCAGAAAAGAAGATCGTTGACGAGCTCTGCCCTGCAACGATGGTATTCTTCTACTCGAGAGATTACGTTGCAAGCAAGAAGATCGGCGGTATCGATACCGACAGCTGGTTCGGTTACATCGATCTCGAAGACCTCAAGCTTGACGACTGGCGCGAAGTTAACGCAAAAGAAGAATCGATCAACGAAGAAAGAAACGCAAACAAGAAATAAGTTAATTTGAGGAGAGGCAAAACGCCTCTCCTTTTTTTGTCCTCAAAAACAGCTAAAGCTCTGCAGACTCCTTGCGTTATACAACTCTTCCGTCTTTTGCTTCGCAAAATCCACCTCCCCTTACACAGGGGAGGCGACATAGGTATCGAATTTGATAAGGATATCTGTGTGCAGTATTACCGACTATAAAGCTAAACCAACTGAACGAGCAGGGCGAAGGCTAGGACCATCACGCCGAGGTTAAAGTCGGAAAGGATAACGAGCGACAGCCCGAACAGAAAAAACGTGAAAACCGATATTCTTGAAGCAAAAGAGCAGATTTCATCTGCTCTTTTTGTTTTCCCCGACAGGAAGCAGAAAAGCGCTTTCCCGCCGTCGAGCTTACGCACGGGGAGAAGATTGAACGCGCCGAAAACGAGGTTTATCAGCGTTGCGAGGAGTGAGAGCGCCGTACATGACCGCAAGAACCACAGTGACGACATCAGAGCAAGAAAAAGCGAGACGAGAGGACCTGCGAGAGCAATTTTCACCTCGTCGGAATCGGGTATACCCTCGGGGCACACGATGAGCGCGCCCATCGGAAGAATATCGACACGGCGAAGTCGGTAGCCGAGCGATCTCATCATAAACACATGTCCCGCCTCGTGCAGAAGCGCCGAAAAAAGCATCACGAAAAACGGTTCGACCCCCTCGAGCCACGTCATAAGCAAAAAGCAAGGGAGTGCGAGAATCGAAACACGGAGTCGGAAACGCGGAAAAACGATAAACATATTACCTCTTCAATAGCTTAGTCAGTAACCCGAAAATGCTTTTCGGGGCATGCATTGCACCGTCAGCAAAAACGGGCGCACTCTCCTCGGGAAGAAGAAAAAGGGTCATCGCGAAAGCGGTCAGTGCAAGGCAAAAACACACTTTCAACACTTCTCTTTTTGAATCGAATTTAATAAACGGCTTTTTCAAAAAAATATCACCCTCTTTATTGTTTTTGACAAAATACTACCCACGAGCCGAGATATAATAAGCACGAGGTGTTTTTTATGTATGCCGAAGCTATGGTTATTTATGCCGATATACTTTTTTTGATAAATTTTTCGCTTGATTATCTTTGCCTTTTTCTTACGGGGCGGGTGCTGAACTGCGGCGGAAACGCTTTCCGGTTGATTCTCGCTTCGGTTTTCGGCGGGTTATATTCGTTCGTTCCCTATCTCGTTGAGCCGCCGACGTTTGCATCGTTTACGTTCAATCTTGCCGCGGCGGCGTTGATATGCTTTTTTGCATTCGGTCGGCAGGAGTTATCACGGTTTTTCGTAATTTTTTTGACGTTCATCGTTTCGTCGGCATTGCTCGGCGGGTTGGTGACGGCTTTTTACAGTCTTTCGTCAAGGTATTCCGATGGGGTCTACAGCGAGGTGGACTCGGTTTCGTTCGCGTTGATATGCCTTGTTTCGGCAATCGTTGCGCTTTCGTACGGGTTGATATGCAAAAAGAAGATTCACATACGTTCGGCATCGGTGAGGATATACGCAGGGAAGCAAAAATTCGACGCTCGTCTTCTTGCTGACAGCGGAAATCTCGTCACCGAGCCGTTCTCGGCGCTCCCCGTTATCGTCATCGCGTCGTCCGCCCTGCCCTACCCGTTCGACTCGCCCGAGAGCGAGAGCTTTCCTTTTCCGATCCGCGCGATTCCATTTTCGACGAGTGCGGGGCGAAGCTGTTTTTTCGGGTTCCGTCCCGACAGGATCGAGCTTCTTTTGCCCGCGCGGAAGCCGAGGCGCATCGATGCATTCATCGGTATCGACACCGACCGCAGTACATATTCGGGGTATGACGGGCTTATGCCGACAAGTTTATTATGATTTTTTTGGAGTTTTTGATATGGTTAAAGATAGTTTCACGTTTATTATTAATTGGCTCAAGGAAGTTTTCGGAATCGGCGAGGAGATATTCTACATAAACGGTCCACAGACCTTACCCCCTCCCCTTTCGAAAGAGGAAGAAAGCGAGCTCATCGACCGTCTTCCCGAGGAGGAATCGAAAAAGCTCCTCATCGAGCACAATCTCCGACTCGTCGTCTACATCGCGCGCAGGTTCGAAAGCTCGTCCGTCGGCATCGAGGATCTTATTTCAATCGGCACGATAGGGCTCATAAAGGCGATCAACACCTTCCGCGCGGATAAGCAGATAAAGCTCGCAACCTATGCCTCGCGGTGCATCGAAAACGAGATTTTGATGCATCTTCGGAAAAACACGGGAGTCAAAAACGAGCTCTCGCTCGACGAACCGCTCAACATCGACTACGACGGGAACGAGCTTCTTCTCAGTGACGTGCTTGGAACGGAGAACGACTTCGTATATAAGACGCTCGAGGAAAGCGAGGACCGAAAGATGATTCTCAACGCCATATCCGCTCTTAACGAGCGTGATCGTCACATAATCGAGCTTCGGTACGGAATTAACCGAGGCGGTAACGAGCTTACGCAAAAGGAGGTCGCGGACATCCTCGGGATATCTCAAAGTTATATTTCACGGCTCGAAAAGAAGATCATATCAAAGCTCAAAGAGCTTTTGACGAAGCAAAACTATTGACAGACGGTTCAAACGGTGTATAATCATAATATAAGTATTTTTAAGGAAAGGAGGATATTTTATTTTAGGTCTGTTTAAAAAAGAGACCGCAAAAGAACCCGCTTTGACGTCCATGCGCCCGAAAGCCGTCGCTTTCGTCGACTATGAGCACTGGTACATATCGCTTAAAAACAACTACGGCTTACAGCCGAACATAAAAGCGTGGTTTGAGGATCTTAATTCCAAATACAACCTTGTCGAGGTTAACTTTTTTGCGGATTTCTCTCACAAAAGTCTTGCAGAGGAGATCGGTCGAATCCGTCTTTTCTCAAACAAGATAATCGATACCCGAAGCCCAAACGGTGTCCAGAAGGATTTTACCGACTTCATTATTCTTGACAACATGTATCAAAAGGCGCTCTCGTCGGACGATATTGACGTTTTTATACTTTTTTCGGGCGACGGGCATTTCAGCTCGGTAACGTCGTTTTTGAAGAATTTCTATCACAAGCAGGTTGTTATTTACGGCGTAAACGGTTCTTTTTCAAAGCAGCTGCGCGAAACAGCGAACACGTTTCACATACTTCCTACCGAGCAGGACATCAACGGAAGCTTTTACAGAAACATTTTCGATTATCTCAAAACCAGCTCGCAACCCACCTACAACGAAGCGGTCAACGCCGCAACAAAACGCAACCGCGGCGGTGCATCTAAGCAGCAAATCATCAAGGCGATGAAAGCTCTTATGGAAAATGACGTTATCTCGGAACGCACCATCGCATCGGGAAAGAAAGGCAAAAAGCAAAAGCTTTTGTTCGTTGACTGGGAAAAAGCCGAAGAATTTTTGCAGTAGACAGCAAAAAATTCTCAAAAACTATTGTAAATGCTTTGAAATCGTGTTATAATAACACCATAAAGAACATTAAAGTATCAAGAGAGGGTGCAAGCCCTCTCTTGAGTCTTGATTGGAGGATTTATGGCGGACAAGAAAACAGGAATCGCCGCAAAGGTAAGAGATGCCGTTTCGGGCGTTGTTACTGACGCGGGATACAACCTTTGGGACGTTGCTTACTACAAAGAAGGTCCCGAAATGATACTTGAAATTTCGATCGACAAGCCGGACGGAATTTCGATCAACGACTGCTCGGTCGTTACAAAGCTTGTTGAGCCCATCATCGACGAGCTCGACCCCATCGAAGAACGTTATTGCCTTCAGGTCGCATCTGCAGGAACGGTTCGTCCTCTCGATAAGGAAGAGCATATCCGTTTTGCCTGCGACAACCGTCTTACCGCAAACATCGGTCTCTATGTTGCGGTTGACGGAAGCAAGGAATTTTCGGGAATAATCGAGTCGTTCGACGGCGAAAAGCTTACGCTTGTCTCCGACGGAGTTTCCCGCACTTTTGAAAAGAAGCAAATTTCAAAGATAAATGCCGAGTTCGAAGCGGTCGAGACCGTTGAAACGGCAGAACAAGAAAACAAGGAGAAAGAAGATGAATAAGGAACTCTTTGAGGCACTTGACGTCCTCGAAAAGGAAAAAGGTATTTCCAAAGAATACATGATCGAAAAGATCGAAGCTGCTTTGCTTTCCGCTTACCGCAAGGAAAACGCAGGTAACGAAAACGCAAGAGTTAAGCTCAACCCCGAAAAGCAGGACATCAAGCTCTACAAACAGCTTACCGTTGTTGAAGAGGTTATCGATCCGTTGACCGAGATTGCTCACGCAGAAGCGTTGCTCAAGTCCAAGAGATACAAGATCGGCGACGTCTACGAGATCGAGCAGAAGACCAAGAACTTCGGCAGAATCGCGGCTCAGGCGGCAAAGCAGGTTATTATTCAGGGTATTCGTGAAGCGGAACGCGGAAACATGATCCGTGAATACGAAGAGAAGAAGGAAGAAATCGTTTCGGCAGTTGTTGTCAGAGTTGATCCCACCACGGGCAACGCAACTCTCGAGATCGGCAAGAACGAGATGGTTCTTTTCAGAAACGAGCAGATCCCCGGCGAAACTCTTCAGGTCGGCGACAGAATCAAGGTCTTCATCACCGAGATCAAAAAAGAAGCAAGAGGTCCGAGCATCGTTCTCTCCAGAATCCATCCCGGACTCGTCGGACGTCTCTTCGAGCTTGAGGTTCCCGAAATCAAGGACGGTACCGTTGAAATCAAGCGTATCGCACGTGAAGCAGGCAGCAGAACGAAGATCGCCGTCGTTTCCAACGACGAAAAGGTTGACGCTATCGGCTCTTGCATCGGTCCGAAGGGCGCAAGAAAGAACAACGTCACCGCAGAGCTTTTTGGAGAAAAGCTTGATATTATTCCCTACAGCGAGGACACCGAAGCGTTCATCAGCGCGGCTCTCGCTCCCGCAACCGTCGAATCGGTTACCAAGCTTCCCGATTCCGACAGAGCGTACCGTGTTATCGTTGCTGACGACCAGCTCTCGCTCGCTATCGGCAAGGAAGGTCAGAACGCACGTCTCGCGGCAAAACTCACGGGATTTAAGATCGACATAAAGAGCAGCAACAGCGTTATCGAAGATTAATTTTTCGGGAGGGCAAGAAATTGGCCGAAAAGAAAACACCGTTGCGGAAATGCATCGGATGTAACGAGATGAAGGAGAAAAAAGAGCTCGTACGCATCGTGCGGAACAGCGAGGGCGTTATGAACGTCGACTTGAACGGAAAGCTTCCGGGCAGAGGCGCTTATATCTGCAAAAGCATCGAATGCTTCGACACGGCTGTAAAAGCAAAGCGTCTTGAACGCGCCTTCAGATCGAGGATCCCCGAAGATATCTACAAAAATCTCCGTGACAGTCTTGAACATCAAAATTAAAAGGAGCGATCGGCTTGGAAAAGAAAACTCTCGGCGTTATCGGTCTTGCGGCAAGAGCAAGAGGTATCGTCATCGGAACGAATCAGGTTCTCGAAGCGATACGCGGTAAGAAAGCAAAGCTCGTGCTTATTGCAAGCGATGTTTCGGACAACACGCGAAAAAACATAAAAGATAAATCGGCTTTTTATTCGGCGGCAGTCGAAGAAATCGATATAACAACAGAAGAACTTGGCAAATCGGTCGGTCACAGCCAAACCGCCTCGATCGCCTTTACGGATGTCAATTTCGTTAAGGCATACAGAAAAAGTACATCGAACGACGGTTCCGACCAGAAATGAGGGAAATAATATATGGCAACAACGAGTGAAAAATACAGAATCAACGCCCTTGCCAAAGATTTTAATCTTAAAAGCAAGGATCTTATCACCATACTCGATGACGCCGGCTTCGCAGGAAGAACTCACATGGCAGTTCTCGACGAAGCAGAGCTCAGCATGATTTTCGAAACACTTACTCAGAAGAATCCCGTTGACATCACCGCATTCTTCAAGGAGTATGACGATAAGAAAAACGCAAAGAAGGAAGAAGAGCGCAAGGCGAAGGAAGCTGCAAAAGCGGCTGCCGACGAAGAAAAACGCAAGAAGAAGGCCGCAGCAGGCGTTCAGCAGCAGCCCCAGAAAAAGCGTTCGAGAGACGAGGTTCGTGTCGTCGACACGAGAGGCACGACCAACGTTGACCTCTCCAAATATGACGAAAAGATACTTAAATACGACAACGTCGTTCCCGAAACTCAGACGAACGTTCAGAAGATCAAAAAGAAGAACAAGTTCGCGGATCAGAAAAGCAAAAAGCAGTTTGATAAAAAGCAGGCGCAGCAGGCACCGGTTCACAAGCCGAAGCCCGTTCAGCTCAAGATCACCGTTCCGGATACTATCAGCGTAACCGAGCTCGCGTCGCGCATGAAGACTGCGGCGGCAGAGGTTATCAAGAAGCTCATGGGTATGGGCATGATGGTTTCGATCAACGAATCTATCGACTACGACACAGCTTACCTCATCGCTGACGAGTTTGGCATCAAGGTTGAAAAAGAAGTTGTCGTTACTCTCGAGGACCGTCTTTTCGACGAGACCGAGGATGCTGCTGAAAACCTCGTTACCCGCGCTCCCGTCGTCGTCGTTATGGGTCACGTTGACCACGGTAAGACCTCTACCCTCGATGCTATCCGTAACACTAACGTTACCGCAGGCGAAGCAGGCGGTATTACCCAGCACATCGGTGCTTACAGAGTTACCATCAACGACAGAGATATCACGTTCCTCGACACCCCCGGTCACGCGGCGTTTACTGCAATGCGTGCGCGCGGTGCGAACCTTACCGATATCGCGGTCATCGTAGTTGCGGCTGACGACGGTATCATGCCCCAGACGGTTGAAGCGATCAACCATGCAAAAGCGGCAGGCGTAAACATCATCGTTGCTATCAACAAGATCGACCGTCCCGGTGCAGATCCTGACAGAGTTAAGACCGAGCTTACTAAATACGACCTCGTTCCCGAAGAATGGGGCGGCGACACTATTTGTGTTCCAATCTCCGCACTTCACAGACAGGGCATCAACGAGCTCCTCGAGATGATCATTCTCTCGGCGGATATGCTCGAGCTCAAGGCGAACCCGAACCGTGCGGCAAAGGGTATCGTCGTTGAAGCACGCCTCGACAAGGGCAAGGGTACCGTTGCAACGCTTCTCGTTCAGAACGGTACGCTCAAGCACGGCGACATCATCATCGCAGGTAACTCTGTCGGCAGAGTCAGAGTTATGACCGACGACAAGGGCAGACGCCTCACCGAAGCAGGTCCTTCCGTTCCCGTCGAGATCATGGGGCTCTCGGAAGTTCCCGAAGCAGGTGACGTGTTCAACGCTGTTGCCGACGAAAGAATGGCAAGAGAGCTCGCTGAACAGCGCAAGGCGAAGAAGAAGGAAGAAGAACAGAACAGCGTCAAGGTCAACCTCGACGACCTCTTCTCCCAGATCGAAAGCGGTATCAAGAACCTCAACGTCATTATCAAAGCTGACGTTCAGGGCTCTGCAGAAGCGGTTAAATCCAGTCTTGCGAAGCTCTCGAACGAGGAAGTTAAGGTTCAGGTGCTTCACGCGGCGGCAGGCCGTATTACCGAAAGCGACGTTATGCTTGCAAACGCGTCCAACGCAATCATCATCGGATTCAACGTACGTCCCGACAAGAACGCTATCGACATGGCGGCAAGAGACAAGGTTGATATCCGTACCTACCGCATCATCTACGACTGTATCGAAGAAATCGAAGCGGCGCTCAAGGGTATGCTCGCTCCGAAGTTCAGAGAAAACGTCCTCGGTCATGCAGAGGTCAGAAATGCAATTCACGTTCCGAACGTCGGTACGATCGCCGGCTCTTACGTTCAGGACGGTAAGATCACGAGAAACTCGCTCGTTCGTGTTGTTCGCGACGGCGTAGTTATCTACGAAGACAAGATCGCATCGCTCAAGCGTTTCAAGGACGATGCGAAGGAAGTGCTTCAGTCGTTCGAATGCGGTATCGGACTTGAAAAGTTCAACGATATCAAGATCGGCGATATTCTTGAAGCGTATATTATGGAGGAGATCGAACGTTAATGGCCGGACACAGGCAGGATAAACTCAACAACGCGGTTATGCTTGAGCTTTCCGCGATACTCAGAGAAGTGAAGGATCCCAGGGTTTCGGGTGCGTTCGTCAGCATCGTCGGTGCGAACGTCTCGCCCGATATGAGCACGGCAAGAATTTTCTACAGCGTGCTCGGTGATGACGATGGCGTTGCAAAGGGGCTCGTCTCCGCAACCGGCTTCATAAGAAGCGAGCTTGCGAAGCGTCTCAACCTAAGAATCACACCGAAGCTCACTTTCGTTCGTGATAACAACACAGAACGTGCAATGCACATCTCCAAAATTCTTAAAGACATTGAGGACTGACCGATTATGAATAACATCGGAATTAAAGAAGCCGCCGCGTTCCTTTTGGGGTGCGACGGCTACCTCATATATTGCCACGCTTCACCCGACGGCGATACGCTCGGCTCGGCGACGGCGCTTGCGCTTTCGCTCAGAAAGCTCGGCAAGAACGCGAGCGTATTCTCGGTTGACGGTATACCGCAAAAGCTCTCGTTTTTGCCTACAAAAGATGTTTTTCTCGAGAGCGAACCCGAGGACCTCTCCGAATTCGTGCTCGTCAGCGTTGACGTTGCAGGTCCGAGAATGCTCGGGAACGCAAGGAACAAGAGCTTCGTCCTCTCGATCGATCACCACAAGGTGAACACGATTGAGTGCGAAAATCTCCTCGTTATGAGCGACAGAATCGCGTGTGGTGAAATCATCTTCAAGCTCATCGACGAGCTTGGTGTTGAGCTCGACCGTGATATCGCGGCCGCGCTTTACACGGCGATTTGCTCGGACAGCGGAGGTTTCAGATACGACGCGACAAAGCCCGAAACGCATATCATGGCGGCGAGAACGCTCGAAACAGGCATCGACTTTTCATACATCAACAGATGTCTTTTTGAGAGCAAGACGAAATCGCAGATTGCTCTCACGAAAACGGCTTACAACAACCTTGAGCTTCTTTGCGGCGGCAAATACGCACTCGTTGCGATACGTCCGGAGGAAATGGAAAGATGCGGCGCAAGCGAGAGCGATTTTGAATGCATTAACTCGATCCCGAGAGAGATTTCGGGTGTGCTTGCTTCGGCGGTAATACGTCAAAAGAGCGACGGAGTTAAAATTTCGATGCGCTCGAACGCCGATATCGACGTTGCCGAGATTTCGAAAGCTCACGGCGGCGGAGGTCATTACCACGCGGCAGGGTTCACGCTTTCGAGTGATTTTGATTCTGCGCTCGAGATAACGCGCAAGATTTTCATGGAGTTGGGTTAATGGAGAACGCAAGCGGTATTATCATAATCGACAAACCGACGGGAATCACCTCGCATAACTGTATTTCGAAGCTCCGCTATCTTCTCAAGCAACGAAAGATAGGTCATTGCGGAACGCTCGACCCGATGGCATCGGGTGTACTTCCTATTATGGTGGGTTCTGCCGTCAAGGCGAGTGAATTTCTCGTTGACCACGACAAGCGATATTTCGCAGGGATAAAGCTCGGCGTTACGACCGACACGGAAGATATCACGGGCAACATTCTCACTCAACACGAAGGACCTCTACCCTCTTTTGATGAGTTCGCCGAAGTTGCAAGGTCGTTCGTCGGCGAGATAATGCAGGTTCCCCCGATGTATTCCGCGTTGAAGGTCGGCGGAGTTAAGCTTCTTGATCTTGCACGCGAGGGCGTTACAATCGAGCGAAAGGCGAGAAAGGTCACGATCTATTCTTGCGAACCGATCGAGCGCGACGGGGAGTTCTTCCTCGACGTCAGCTGCTCGAGAGGTACTTACATACGCACTCTTTGCGCCGATATCGGCGAGAAGCTCGGTTGCGGTGCTTGCATGAGCTCGCTCGAACGGAGCGAAGTCGGCGTTTTCAAGCGCGAGGATGCGATCGTTTTTGATAACCTTAACGATATGACGCAGGAAGAAATTCTTTCACACCTTATACCCGTCGAGAAGATGTTTATGCACTGCCGCGAGGCACGTATGGATGCGTTTTTTAACCGTCTCTACAGCCACGGCGAGACGATAAAGCTCTCGAAGCTCCGCGGAATAAAAGGCGAGGTCGGCGAAATTCTCCGCGTTTACGACGAAAACGGATTTTATTCGCTCGGGGAAATAATCGAATCCGACGGAATCAAATATTTCCGCCAAAAGAAATTCTTCCGCTAACAGGGTTTAACATTTTTTGACAGAAGAATCTGCTATTATAATGGCAGATTCTTTTTTTATGGGGTGATTTTTTGGATATCGCGAATATCGTTAAGCAAAAAAGGAAAGAAAAGACGGTTTTTCTGCAGGTAGACGAGCTTACACCGAACCCGATGCAACCGAGGAAAAGCTTCGACATGGACGAGCTCAGATCACTCTCGGAAAGCATAAAAACCTACGGTCTTATTCAGCCCGTCGCGGTAAAAAGAATCGAACCGCTTCCCTTCCCGATGCCGAAATCAAACGCGAAATATGAGATAATTGCAGGCGAACGGCGTTGGCGCGCGTCGAAGATGGCGGGACTAAAGGCGATTCCCTGCACGGTCTTCGAGGCGGACAGGCAGGACAGCGCGATGATGGCGCTCGTTGAGAATCTTCAGCGGAGCGACCTGTCCTATTTTGAGGAAGCGATCGCTATGCAGACGCTTCTTCTTATGACGAACAGCTCGCAAAGCGAGCTTGCAAAGGCGCTCTCGATCACCCAGCCGACTCTTTCGAACAAGCTGCGGCTTCTCAAGCTCTCCGAGCGCGAACGGCTTATGGCGATGGAAAACGGGTTTTCCGAACGGCATTGTCGAGCGCTCGTACGGCTCGAATCCGAGCGCGAAAGACGACCGATCATGCTTGCGATAATCAACGAAAAGCTCTCGGCATCCGAGACGGAAAGAATGATAGAATCATACTTATCTAACGACCGAGCCGGCGAAGAAAAACCGAAAAAGACACCTCAAAAAAGAAAAAAGCCCTTCGTGAAGGGCATCATCAAAGACCTAAAGTTCTTTTTCAATACACTCGATAAATCGGTCGGGCTGCTCGAAAATTCGGGTTACAACGCCGTCTGGAACAAAACAGAGCACGACGACGGAGTTGAGATAACGATAAGGATCGGGAGATAAACGAAAAACAAAGGAGAGGTGAGAACCTCTCCTTTTTCGTTTACTTATTCAGATATTCCTCGATGACCTTGATCGCGCCGTCGGGGACTACGCCTGCGAGGGATTTTTTGTATTTTATGAGCTCGCGGACGTAGGTCGAGCTTATATGGTCCATACCGCTTTCGGCAGGAAGGACAACCGTCTCGGGTGTTCCGAGGTTTTTGTTGATAACGAACAAGCTACGTTCATAGTCGAACTCGCTTCCGTTACGCGCGCCGCGGACGATAACGGGGTTTTCGAACCTCGCACAGAACTCGGCAAGGAGTCCGTCGCAGATCCCAACCTCTGCGTTATGGATATCCTCAACGCACGCTTTCGTCGCGGAAAAACGTATTTCGTCGGGGAAGATGCATTTTTTCTCGGTATTCGCGGAGACAGCGACAACAACGCGGTCGAAAAGCTTCGACGCGCGAATGATTACGTCAAGGTGACCGACGGTTATCGGGTCGAACGTGCCTGAAATTATCGCAGTTCTCATTATTCCGCCTCCTCGGGAACACGGATTATCGTAACGTAGGTCTTGCCGTAGCGGTAGAGCTTGCACGCCCAGCCGTCTACGGGAGTCGGGATACCGTCTTTATCGGATTCCGCAACGATTATTGCGCCGGGGGCGAGAACCTCGGAATACTGCAATCTATGAAGAATATCGTCGAGTATACCTTCGGTATAGGGCGGGTCGAGGAATACGAGCCCGAACTTTTCCCTGCCCGATGCGCCTCTGAGATATTCCTTCCAGTCAGCCGTAACCACACGGCACTGCTTCATGAGCTTCGTTTTCTGGGCGTTCTCTTTGATAACCTCACACGCCGCACGCGACGAGTCGATTATCACCGCACGTTCCGCGCCGCGCGAGAGTGCCTCAAGCGCCATCTGACCGCAGCCGCCAAAAAGGTCGAGCACGGTTCTGTCATGGAGGTCAAACTGAATCGCCGAGAAAACGCCCTCCTTGCAGATTTCGGTCGTGGGTCTGGTATCGTTGCCGGGGAGTGTTTTAAGCTTCGTTCCTCTTGCTATGCCTGTTATTATTCTCATCGTTTTCCTTTCCGAAGTACTCGATTATGCAGTCCGCTATTTCTTCCGTGATTCCTTTTACTTCCGTGAGTTCGGTCTTCGTTGCCGTCTTGAGCTTCGCGAGTGTGCCGAAATGAAGCATAAGGTCGTGTGCTTTCTTTGCGCCAACGCCTTTGATTTCGGTCAAACTGCTCTTCTTGACGGATGCACGCCGTTTCGAATCCATTATCGAAAGTGAATAGCGGTGTACTTCTTCCTGTATTTTGTATATAAATACGAACGCATCCTGACGGGTTATGAGCGAAATCTCATTTTCGCCGTCGGTGAGTGTTCGGGTTTTGTGGTGTTCATCTTTTATCATTCCGAAAATCGGAATATTGATACCCATTTCGTTCATTACCGAACGAACTCGGTTTACCTGATTATTTCCGCCGTCGATAAGCATAAGATCGGGATATTCCCATCCCTGCTCGTCGTTATCGTGAGAAAAGCGTCGGCGGATGCATTCTTCAAGTGCCGCAAGGTCGTTCCCGTCGTCGACGGTACGGACGTTGAACGCCCGGTATTTTCTTTTTGCGAAAACACCGTGCTCGAGGACGATCATACCGCAGCTTGTGAAATCCCCGCCCGAATGTGAGATATCATAGGACTCGATCCTATCGGGCATCACCTCAAGCCCGAGCAGGTTTGCAAGCGACACGAGGAAATCCTTTTTTCTGTCCTCGCTCGCGCGTTTGTGAATCAAAAGTTGTTTTGCGTTTTCGGACGCGCGAAGCGTCAGTGCCCTCATGTCGCCACGTTCGGGCTTCGTGACCGAAACCTTATATTCAGCGCGCGACACGAGCCAATCCGTAAAAAGCTCGTTATCGGCAGGATCAAGCTCGAAATCGATGCATATCTTCTTGGGAATATATCCGCGGAGCTCGTAATATCGCTGAAAAAACGAGACGAGTGAAGAACTGCTTATGATCTCATCCGCGCCGAAAAAGAAGTTCTCGCGGTCAACGATCGCACCGCCACGGACGAAGAGAAGCGACACTGCGCTTCCGAGATCGTCGGCATAGATGCCGATTATGTCCGCCTCGACGTTCGGGGAACAGACTATCTGCTGACGCTCGCTCAATTTTTTTACGGCGAAAATACAGTCGCGCAGTTTTGCGGCAAGCTCGAAGTTCAAGCCCTCCGACGCAGTCTGCATATCGTTTTCGAGCTGAATCACGAGGTTCTTCCCGTCGCCCTTCAAGAGCGAAGCCGCGCGAGAACATATCTCGCGGTATTCGGTCGAGGAAACGTTACCCTTTACGCAGGGAGCGCAACAGCGCCCGATGTGATAGTTCAAGCAGGGTCTTCCCTTTCCGATATCCTTCGGGAATTCCTTTCCGCAGGACGGGAGGGAGAACGCTTTTGTAACCGTTTCGAGGATTCGCCGAGCGACATTATGTGATGAATAGGGTCCGAAGTATTTATCGTTGCCCGAAGACCGTTTATACACTATCGAAAACTCGGGGTAGGCAGTGTTCGTGAGTTTTATATAAGGATAACCGCCGCCGTCCTTGAGCTTGATGTTATAACGCGGTTGGAACTGTTTTATGAACTGATTTTCCTGAATAAGTGCTTCGAGCTCGGTCAGGGTGTAATAGACCTCAAAATCGTTGACCGAATCCACCATGCGTTTCGTTTTTCCGTGATGATCGGAATGGGGCGCAAAATAACTCGAAACGCGGTTTTTCAGCGCTTTCGATTTTCCGACGTAAATGATTCTGCCGGATTTGTTTTTCATTATATAAACGCCGGGGGTTGCCGGAAGGAGCCGCGCTTTTTCAAAAAGCTCTTCTCTTGTCATAAGAATACCTACAAAAAATGCCCCGAACCGACAAGGTCAGGGGCATTTGTTTTATTTATTGATTAAAGCCGCCGAGAATGAGCGCAACGAGACCGTCGATAGCGGCTTCCTCGTCGTCACCGTCAGCAAGGATCGTTATGATCTGACCTTTATAAATTCCGAGCGAAAGAACGCCCAAAAGACTTTTTGCATTGACTCTGCGATCGACCTTTTCGATCCAGATAGAACTGCGGTAGGAGTTTGCTTTTTGAACGAAAGTAGTTGCAGGTCTTGCGCAAAGACCGACCTCGTTCTGTATTTCGATATTCTTAGTAATCATAATCTATCCTCCGTTCAATTCAATTATAACAAATCGAACCGTCAAAATCAATAGTCACAACATCGTCAAAATGACAAAAAAGCCAAATTGACAAGTTCGTTTTTTGTTTATTTTCTACCTCATTGCGCGATTTTAACGGACGAAACGATACAATTTATCGTTTCTCCGTCGATGGTTACGGTACAGACGCGTCCGACGGCTATTCTATCGCCGTTCTCGGTGAAAAAGCGTCCGAACTTTTTATATCCCGTGCAGGTTATGACGAACTCCGAAGAAGCATCCTCGTTCGCATCGGACGGATTGATCGACTTTTTGACGAGTGCATCGGCTTTTATCTCGGTAGAATTTTCGGGCTCAAAAACGACGGATTTGCCCTCGGAAACGAGTGCGCTCTGAGAAGAAGAGGTGTTCTCTATCTTCAACGTAACGTCGATCACCGAAATTTCCTCGGTGCCGATGAAGCTCATAATATTCTCGCTGAAAACAAGAAGTGCCACCGAGCACGCGATCGCAACGAATATCGCGATATCGATCGCGTTCAACTTATATCTGCGTTTTTGCAAGTCCTACACCTCCGATGTTTTATACTGTGTTACTTTTCCGACTTTGTATACCGAGCCGCAAAGTCCGTA
>JAZRRU010000087.1:0-7732 GCA_045651025.1 Eubacteriales bacterium | reverse complement strand
GGCATCGAACTCAACCGTAAGATGCTCAGCGAACTCGCTATCAACGATAAAGCAGCATTCGCTCAACTCGTTGAAACCGCAAAGAACGCTCTTTAATCCGTAAAGGAAAAGGACTCTGATATCCCCGATTTTTTCGGAGATATCATTAAATCATAAATCGAATCTTTTGTTGACAACTGTCGAATGGTTTGTTATAATGTCAACATTGATTCGGTTTTGGAAACCGATTGTAAGGGAGGGTAACAAAATGGCAGAGATCAGAGTTAAAGAGAACGAAACTATCGATAGCGCTCTCCGCAGATTCAAGAGATCTTATCTCAGAAGCGGCGTTCCGGCTGAAATTCGTAAGAGAGAACACTACGAAAAGCCCAGCGTAAAGCGCAAGAAGAAGTCCGAAGCGGCTCGTAAGCGTAAGTTCAGATAAGTTATATCTGCGATTTTGTTCTGAAAAAGAATACAAATAAATGCAACGGTTTATGCCGTTGCATTTTTTGTTTTTTTCTGCTCGCGGTGTAGGTTGGTTAAAAAATTACACCCCGAAAACCGTCTTCGCGTTTCCTGAGTATATCTTGTCCTTTTCTTCTTCAGAGAGACCGATTCTCTCGATCTCATCGAACGAAAAATTCGTGTTCCAAAGCGGATAGTCGCTTCCGAACATAACTCTGTCAACACCGTGCTTTTCGATAAGACGGTAGAGTCCGTTCTCATCCATGCCAAGCATTGCTTCGCTCGTGTCGGTGTAGACGGGCGCGCCGATGAGATATTTCTCGGCTTCTTCCCAAACGCTGTAACCGCACATGTGCGCCGCGATTATAAGGAGCGCGGGCACTTTTTCGAGGACGTTGAGGATTCGCTTGGGCGTTGAAAAATCGGTCGTCCTGTCGCCTGCGTGGAAGAGAATGGGCATATCGAGACGCGCACATTCTTTGTAAATCTCAATTGCGTTCTCGTCGTCAACGAAAAAATGCTGAAAATCGGAGTGAATCTTAATTCCCTTTGCACCGAGCGCCTTCGTACGCTCAATCTCTGCGACAGCGTTGTCGAACCCCATCGCGGGATGGAACGACGAAAGGGGAATGAGTTGGTCGTTGCTTTTTGCGCTTTCGAGAAGAAAGTTGTTTCCGACCTCTGCCTTGTCGGGCTTTAAGGTTGCGGATGAAATTACAAATCTGATGTTATCGAACTTCGATGCACCCTCAAAAAGCCCCTCGACCGTTCCGTTGCCCTGACGGGAAATACCGTAGTAATTAACGATGTTGTCGGCAGCGCGAGCCGCGAGCTTTTCGGGGAAAATGTGTGTATGTACGTCAATGATCTCTCTTGTAATAGCCATGTTTTACCTGCTCAAAATCAAATCGGCAAGCAACCTTTCGTGGTGCCTGCCGATTTTCATTTTTAAAATTGATTATTCTTCGTCTTCTGCTTCTTCGTCTTCTTCGTCAAGCTCAACGAGGTTGAGGATCTTGCCGCAGGAAGGGCATTCAAGCTCGTCGATGTCGTCTACGTCGCATTCGTCGATGTAAACGGGCTCGCCGCAAGCAGGGCATTCAAGCTCGAGACATTCGCAGCAATCGCAGCAATCGCAATCATCTTCGCAATCGTCGCAATCGCAGCAGTCGTAGTCGTCGTAATCGTCACAATCACAATCGCAGCAATCGCAATCGTCGTCGCAGTAGAGATCTTCTTCAACTGCGCCGAGGTCTTCGTCGAGTTCTTCGATGTAATCGTTGAGGGTTGCGGTTTCGTCCTCGAGGTCGAGGATGGAAAGGGAAAGGTCTTCGAGAAGATCAGCCATAGCAGCGAGGATTTTGCCTTCGCCCTTGCCGGTGTCGATCTCCATACCTTCCATAAGACCCTTGATATATGCTGCCTTTTCAGATACGTTCATTCTTATTTCTCCTTTTTTTATTATCGCGATGTGAGTTGGTTTGAATTTGCAACCTTCTCTCCCGCGATTTTTCAATATCGCGGTTTTTGTTATCATAATAATAACGTAACCACCGCGAGACGTTTTATTCGCGCTTTAAATACAATATAAATTTTATAAAAATCGGCGACATGCGCGTCGATTTTTATACCTCTGAACATTGCGAGTGTCGAGCGTAATGGGGTCCCTGCAAAACCTGTTTTGCGGGGCAATAAGCGAGGCGCGAGGCGCGAGTGCACAATGTTCAAAAAACCAATCAAAAACTCGTTTTTGATTGAAAGCGTAGCGACTATACTCTTTCGAGATATTCGCAGGTTCTGGTGTCGATCTTGATGACGTCGCCTTCGTTGATGAAGATCGGAACCTTAACTTCAGCGCCGGTCTCAACGGTAGCGGGCTTGGTAACGTTGGTAGCAGTGTTGCCCTTAACGCCGGGTTCGGTAGCGGTAACCTCGAGTTCAACGAACATCGGGGGTTCAACCGAGAATACGTTGTTCTTGTAAGACATGAGCTTGCAGGTCATGCCTTCCTTAACGAACTTGAAGCTGTCGGGAAGCTTGTCTTCGTTGAGGGGAACCTGGTCAAAGGTTACGGGATCCATGAAGTAGAAAAGATCGCCGTCGGTGTAGCTGTATTCCATTTCCTTTCTTTCGACCAATGCCTGGGGGAATTTTGCGGTCGGGTTGAAAGAAGTTTCGATAACCGCGCCGGAAATGATGTTTCTCATTTTGGTTCTTACGAATGCCGCACCTTTACCGGGTTTAACGTGCTGGAATTCGATAACCTGCATAAGCTGGCCTTCCATTTCGAAAGTAACGCCGTTTTTGAAATCGCCTGCAGAAATCATATTATATCCTCCTGATTTATGTCCTATTCAAAAGACAAATATTATTAACTATCTTATTTTATATGATAAGGATAATTTTGTCAAGTTTTTTTTAATATTGCAACGAATTTGAGCTCAAAATCAAAGCTCGATGAGCGATCTGTCGCTGTTTGTGAGGTTTTCGCAGCCGTTTTCGGTGACGAGAACCATATTTTCGATTCTCACACCGTACTTTCCGGGGATGTAAATACCGGGCTCGACGGTAACGATGTTGCCTGCGACGAGTGTTTCCGTGCTCTTCGGTGAAACACCGGGAAGCTCGTGAATCTCAAGCCCGAGCGAATGACCGAGCGAATGACCGAAATATTCGCCGTAACCTGCGTCGGCGATAACGTCACGTGCAATCTTGTCGGCGGAAGCGCAGGAAACGCCAGCTTTGATGTATTTCATCGCTTCGCTCTGCGCGGTGAGAACGGTATTGTAGATGCGCTTCATCTCGTCGTCCGCTTTTCCGAGAACGACGGTTCTCGTCATGTCTGAGCAGTAGCCCTCGAACTTTGCACCGTAGTCCATGGTGAGGAATGAATTTTCGGTCAATCTTGCCGTTGTCGGTACACCGTGAGGCAGGGAAGAATTCTTTCCCGAGACCGATATGGTTTCGAAAGCCAACCCCGACGCGCCGTTCTTTCTCATGAAATATTCAAGCTCCGCCGCAACCTCGACCTCGGTTCTGTCGCCGTTAATAAAGCCGAGTATGTGCGAAAACGCCTTGTCGGTAATTTCTTGCGCCTTGCGTATCTTTTCGACCTCTTTTTCGGTCTTTACTTTTCTGTGCGCGAGGCAAACGTCGGAAACATAACCGAACTCAACCCCAACACATTTTTCGTTGAGAATATTCAACTGCTTTACGGTCACCAACCCCGCATCGAGACATACCTTCTTCGCTCCGATTGAGGAAAGATATTCCGCAACGACCTCAAAAATATTTTTCCTGAAAAGATAGGGTGTAACGTCATCCGAGAGCTTGCCCGATTTTTTGTCGTTGTCAAGCGCCTCGAAGTATCTCGAATCCACGAAAAGCGCCGTCTCCTTCTCGGAAACGATGAGCGCCCCGTCGGTGGAATAAAAATCGCTCAGATAATATTGACTCGTTTCGTCAAGAAAGAGAGCACAGTCAAAACCCTTTTCCTTGATGTCACTGAAAACCTTTCTTCCGTTCATATTTACCTCTGTAACTTATTATTATCATGAATAATTATAAATTTGATGTATGCTAAAGTCAATACTTTTTGAAAAACGTATCATTTGTTGACGCTTTTTATTGACAATTGGAAATATCGGTGTTAAAATATACTGAATAATTTTATGGAATTCATCTTCGGAGGAAAAGAATATGTCTATTAAAACCCCTATCTTCAAAGGCGCTGCAACCGCGCTCATCACCCCTTTCAAAGACGGTGCTGTTGATTACAACTCGCTCGAGAATATGCTTGAGTTTCAGATATCCGGCGGTATCGATGCTCTCGTCATCTGCGGAACAACAGGCGAACCTGCCACTCTCGACGATGAAGAACATAAGAAAGTCGTTGAATTCTGTGTTGAGAAGGTGAACCATCGCGTTCCCGTTATTGCAGGTACCGGCTCGAATAACACTCAGTACGCTATCGAGCTTTCCCGCTTTGCCGAAAAGGCAGGTGCTGACGGATTGCTTCTCGTTACACCTTATTACAACAAATGCTCGCAGAACGGTATCGTCAAGCATTTCAACATGATTGCTGATTCGGTTAACATCCCCTGTATCGTTTATAACGTTCCCTCGAGAACGGGATTCTCTATCTCTCTCGATTCTTACAAGCAGATCGCGAAGCACGACAACATCGTTGCTACGAAGGAAGCAAGCGGCAACCTTCTTCTCATGATGGAGGTTCTCGAAGCTTGCGGTAACGATATCAATATGTACAGCGGCGATGACCAGCAGATCGTTCCTCTCATGAGTATGGGTGCGATCGGCGTTATCTCCGTGTTCTCGAACGTAATGCCCGGCGAAGCAGCACGTATCGCGCGTCTCTGCCTCGAAGGCGACTTCAAGACCGCGGCTTCGCTCCAGCTCAAGTATCTCCGCTTGATGAACGGTCTCTTTATGCAGGTTAACCCGATTCCCGTAAAGACTGCCGTTGCAAAAATGGGCTATTGCCAGAACGAATTCCGTATGCCTCTCTGCCCCATGGATGCAAAGGACGACGAAAAGCTCTTTGCGTTGATGCGCGAACAGGGACTTATTAAATAAAAAAACGAAAGAATACATAGATTATGAAAATTATTGTAAACGGCGCTTGCGGCAGAATGGGCAGGGAAGTCATTTCCGCCGCGGCTTCAAAAGGAATCACCGTCGTTGCGGCGGTTGACGTTTTCAACGGCATCGTTCCCGAGGGAATCCCTTTTTATAACTCTCTTGCGGACGTGACCGAAAAGGCGGATGCTGTCATCGACTTTTCTCACCATACCGCTGTTCCCGATATATGCGAGTTCGTACGCAATACGAAGACGCCTTGCGTCGTCGCTTCCACGGGTCATACCGAGAGCGAGCTTGCTATGCTTCGCGCGCTTTCGGCGGAATTTCCCGTTTTCTTCTCGCGAAACATGTCGCTTGGCATTAATCTTCTCATAACCCTTTGCCGAAATGCCGTTTCGCTTCTCGGCGGAGATTGTGATATCGAAATTATCGAAAAACACCATCGCAACAAGCTTGACGCTCCGAGCGGAACTGCGCTCATGATCGCCGAGGAAATCAGCGAGCTTATGCCCGAAGGGACCGAGTTCGTCACCGACCGTTCCTCGCGCCGTATCGTCCGCCCGAATAACGAGATCGGAATTTCCTCCGTTCGTTGCGGCGGAATCTTCGGAGAGCATGAGGTTCTCCTCAGCCGAAACGGCGAGACCGTGAGCTTGAAGCATACGGCAGAGAGCCGTGCTTTGTTTGCCGAGGGTGCTTTGCGTGCGGCTGAATATATCTCCGAAAAGAACGCGGGCTTCTATTCCATGAAGGAACTTCTCGCGGAATCCGCATCTATTTCCTGAAAGAAAGGTTTTTTAAATGAGTTCGAAATTAAGTATCGAAATGCTGTCGGAAACGCTTCGTAACAACGCGGCATTTGACGATAAGCTTTATACAAAATACGGCGTAAAACGCGGTCTCCGTAACCCCGACGGTACGGGTGTGCTTGCGGGTATCACGCGCGTGAGTAACGTTCACGGCTACGTCATTAACGAATATGAACGTGTTCCCTGCGAGGGCGAGCTGTCCTACCGCGGTGTCAGCGTCGAGGATATTATCGACGCGACCGACCGTAACGACAGATTCGGCTATGACGAGGCATCGTGGCTTCTTCTCTTCGGCTCTCTTCCGACGAAAGAAGACCTCGACTTCTATGGAACGCTCATGGACGAATACAGCGATCCGCCTACTTCGTTCATCGAAGATATGATTATGAGAGCGCCGAGCCCCGATATCATGAACAAGCTTGCTCGCAGCGTTCTTGCGCTTTACAGCTATGACGAAAACCCCGACGATAACTCCGTCGATAACGTTCTCCGTCAGTCTCTTTCCGTAATTGCTTGTATGCCGATGATCATGACTGCGGCATATCAGGTCAAAAAGCGTTATTACGATAACGAGAGCTTCTTCCTCCATTCTCCGATCCCCGGTCAGAGCATGGCGGAGAGAATCCTCTCCATGTTGCGCTTCGATCGTAAGTTCACTCGCGAGGAAGCTCGTCTTCTCGACAAGTGCCTTATTCTTCACGCTGAACACGGCGGCGGTAACAACTCCACCTTCGCCGTACGTGCGCTCACCTCTTCGGGTACGGATACCTTCTCCGCGCTTGCGGCAGGTATCGGCGCGTTGAAGGGTCCCCGCCACGGCGGTGCGAATATTAAAGTTGTCCGTATGCTCGACGATATAAAAGCGAACGTACGCGATTATAAGGATGACGAGGAAGTAGGAGCATATCTCAAAAAGCTCCTCAACAAAGAAGCAGGAGACAGAAGCGGTCTTATCTATGGTGTCGGCCACGCAGTCTATACCTTGAGCGACCCCCGTGCGACCGTTCTTCGCAAAGCGGCTGAAGAGCATTGCGATACCTTCGGTATGCGTGAGGACTTCGAGCTTCTCCATGCGGTCGAACGTCTCGCTCCCGCGCTTTTGCAGGATAAAATGCAGGACGGCAACGCTATCTGCGCGAACGTCGACCTTTATTCGGGTCTCGTTTACCGTATGCTCGATATACCTACCGAGCTTTTCACTCCTCTCTTTGCGCTTGCGCGCCTTTCGGGCTGGTGTGCTCACCGCCTCGAGGAAATCGTGACCTGCCGTCGTATAATGCGTCCCGCTTACCGTCCGTTCCACGGAAGAATTCCTTATATCGAACTTGAAGACAGAAAGGATAACGACTGATGTCCGGATTGACAATTGCCCAGAAAATAATCAAAGCTCACCTTGTAGAAGGCGAGATGATAAAAGGTACTCCCATCGGTCTTAAAATCGACCAGACCTTGACTCAGGACGCTACGGGTACCATGGCGTACCTCGAGTTTGAGGCGATGGGTATCCCGAGAGTAAAAACCGAGCTTTCGGTTGCGTATATCGACCATAATACGCTTCAGAACGGCTTCATGAACGCCGACGACCATCTTTACATCCGTACCTGCGCGAAGAAATACGGTTTGTATTTCTCCCGTCCCGGCAACGGTATCTGCCATCAGGTCCACCTCGAACGCTTCGGCGTGCCCGGTAAGACGCTTATCGGATCCGACAGCCACACTCCGACGGGCGGCGGTCTCGGTATGCTCGCTTTCGGCGCAGGCGGTCTCGACGTTGCCGTTGCAATGGGCGGCGGCGCGTACCATATCACCATGCCCGAAATGGTTCGTGTTAACCTCACCGGCAAGCTCAACGATTGGGTTTCCGCAAAGGACGTAAT
>JAZRRU010000086.1:0-8505 GCA_045651025.1 Eubacteriales bacterium | reverse complement strand
ATCGTGGTTACAGAATCGGGAATAACGATGCTTGTAAGTTGCCAGCAACCGTTAAATGCATAATCACCTATCGTGGTTACTGAATTGCCCATTGTTGCACTCGTGAGGTTTTCGCACCAAGCAAATGCATCTTCTCCTATCGTGGTTACAGAATTGGGGATAGTGATACTTGTTAGACCCTCGCAATTGTAAAATGCAGAATCGCCTATTGCAGTTACATAAGAGGGAATAACACTGTTTTTGCAACCGAAAATCAGCGTATTCGTTGCGGTTTCGATAATGCAATTTCCTTCGCTGTGATAAACCGTGTTTCCGGTAGCAACGGTCATACTCTCAATACTTGCACAATCGTAAAATGCCTTATCACCTATCATGGTTACCGAATCGGGGATGTCGATACTTGTAAGGCTTTCGCAAGAGTAAAATGCACCAGCACCTATCGTGGTTACAGAATCGGGGATGTCGATGCTTGTAAGGTTTTCGCAATAGTAAAATGCACCTTCACCTATCGTGGTTACAGAATCGGGGATTGTTATGCTTCTAAGGTTTTCACATCCTTCAAATGCATAATCGTCTATCGCCTTAACAGGCAAACCATTATAGGTCGAAGGAATTACAACCTCAGATGAATCTCCGCTGTACATAGACACCGTATAATGTGTTTCATCCTCGTTCAGCTTGAAAAACATTCCATGATAAACATTTTGCATATCATCCGGAGCATTTGCGAGAGTAATAACAGCCGCCTTGTTAGGATATTTAACGGTAAGACAAGCGTCCTGCCATTCGATCATAGCAGTTTCGGTACGGTTGTTTTTGTAGTAATATTCCTGCGTTGAAACAGCATAAGAAAGACCGAATTTTGCGGTGTTACCGATTGCTTTTACACCGGTGTATTTCCAAGGAATCGAAATTTCGTAAGTGGTGGTCTTTGCTGCATCGTCTCTCTTAACAACTGCAGACCAGTCGTCGAGGGAAACCTGTTCGAGAGTGAGAGAGTTCGGAACCTTCCAAACAACACGGCCGGTGGTGTGGTCTTCGAGTTCGCAGAAGCCAACTTCGAGGTAGTTGTAAGCGTAGTTAACGCTGGAAGTGGGGTCACCGGGGGTGATGATGAACTGAACGCAGGAGTGCATCCACATGTAACCGAGAGATACTTCGTTGAAAACGTTGCTGATGGGGTTACCCTGTTCATCGAAGGTTGCCTTGGGAAGCGGACCGTGAACGTCGGACTCAACTACCCATGCCATGTAGAGGTTGTTCTTATCCCATGCGGAATAGAAATCAACATCCCATTTGCCTTTAAGGCGATTGTGTTCGTTGTCCTTGAACTGGGATTTGTGAGTAGAATAAGAGTGAAAAGGTCCATCTGTGCCGTATTCGCCCGTTGTAATAACACCGTCAATTTTTGGCGCCATAGCAATATAGTTGAACTCTGTTTCATAGTTAACATTATCCGCCGCAAATACCGTCAAGGGCATTATTGCAAGCATCATCGCAAGGACAAGTGCAAGTGAAATAATTCTTTTCATAAAATCTCTCCTAAAATATTTTACGAAGAAATTATAGCGGAATTTCCGCTAAATGTCAATAGCGTATATTCCGCTAAACTATAATGGGGTATACTATTTACGGCGGTGAAATTATGATTTACAAGAGGATACGCGATCTTCGTGAGGACAAAGACCTTACGCAAAAGCAAATGGGCGAGATCCTTTCCTGCAGTCAACGTGTATACAGCAACTATGAACGCGGAGAGCTTGATATCCCTACCGAGATACTCATCAAGCTTGCTGACTTCCACCAAGTCTCTACCGACTATATCCTTAACCGCACCGACAACAAAACATTTCAAAAATAAACCCGACTTGATTAAAAATCAAATCGGGTTTTCGTTTTCAATTAACCTTCAAAATTCCGACGCAGTCGTCAAGACCGACGATATAATGCTCGATGAGCGTGATATCGTTTGCGGCGAGGTGCGCGGCAATGCGTTTCGTCGTGAGCATATCGTCGCCCGAGGGGACAAGCGAACCGCTCGGGTGGTTATGTGCAAGGACGACCGAGTTTCCGCCTGCGCGGATAACGCCCTCGGTAATCGTTCGGAGCGAGAACCGCGCCGAGCTCATATCCCCGCGGAAAATAAGCTGTTTCCCCGCAAGCTCACCGTCCGGCTTGAAATAGAGCGCATAGACCGTCTCGGCGGATGCGCCTTTGTAGAGCCGAAGAAGGTAATTCTTCAATTTTTCGGGTTCGAGAATGCTCGTTGATGCCGACCTGACACCGCTTCGTCTCACCGTCTCGCGCAGAAGCGCAAAAAGATGCTCGGCGTTATCCTTGAGTCCCGAAATCTTCGAGACCTCGCCCGCATCGGCGGCGATGATACCCTCGAGCGAGCCGAAAGTATCAACGAGTGACTGTGCCATACGTCTCGTATCGGCGCGCGGAACGGCATAATACAAAAGCATTTCGACGATATCCGTATCGGTCATTTCGCTTCCCGAATCGAGAAAACGGTCGCGCATTCTCTTGCGGTGACCCTCGTGCGGATATTTCTGTTCTTTCGTTTTATCGGAAGACGGCATTTTACTGTTCGGAAACGATTCTCATCGTATCGGAAGCGATGACGAGTTCTTCATTCGTCGGGATAACGAGAACCTTAACACGCGAGTTTTCGGTGCTGAGCTCGGTTGCACCTCTCTGGAGGTTCTTTTCCGGATCGAACTCGATGCCGAGGAAGGACATGTTTTCAAGCACGCGTCTGCGGATATCGTGATTGTTTTCGCCGATACCTGCCGTGAATACGACACAGTCAAGGCCGTTCATCGCAGCAGCGTAGCCGCCGATATATTTCTTGATCTGGTAAGCAAGGATATCGCAAGCGAGAGTTGCTTTTTCGTGGCCTGCGTTCACAGCGTCCTCGATCTCGCGAAGGTCGCTCGAGATTCCGGAAACACCCAAGAAACCGCATTTCTTGTTCATCCAGTCGCCCATCTTGTCAACGGGAATATTTTCCTTTTCCATAATAAAAGGAATTATCGCAGGGTCGACCGCGCCGCAACGCGAGCCCATAATAACGCCCTCAAGAGGAGTGAAGCCCATGGAGGTATCAACGCATTTTCCGCCGTCAACCGCGCTGATCGAGCTTCCGTTGCCGAGGTGGCAGGTGACGATCTTCGCGTTCGGGTTGCCGAGGTATTCGATCGCTTTTCCCGAAACGTAACGGTGAGACGTGCCGTGGAAGCCGTAACGGCGAATCTTATATTTCTCGGCAAGCTCGGTGGGAATCGGGTAGGTATAAGCATGCGCGGGCATCGTCTGATGGAACGCCGTGTCCATAACGAGAACCTGAGGAGTGTTGGGCATTACCTCAATGCATCCCTTGATACCGAGAAGATGGGGACCCGTGTGAAGAGGTGCAAGGTCACGGCATTTTTCGAGATCGGCGAGAACCTCGTCGGTAACGAGGACGCTATCGATGAGCCAGGGACCGCCGTGGACGATACGGTGGCCGACAGCGGCGATCTCATCCATCGAGGAGATGCATCCGTATTCTTTATTGGTAAGAGTTTCGATGAGAACCGAGACCGCCTGAGAATGGGTCGGCATCGTTCTGGGTTCCTTTATTTCACCTTTTGCGGTTGAGTGCTTCAACACACCGTCGATACCGATACGGTCACAGTTACCTTTTGCGGCAACCTCCTGCGTAGCCATATCGAAAAGCTGGTACTTCAAAGAGGAACTTCCGGCGTTTACAACGAGAATATACATAATTACTCCTTAACTTGACATTTGAAATTTTTTACATTATACTACTTTCAATCTACAATTGCAAGGGATTTTTAGCAAATGAGTGAACAAGGTTTCGTTTCCGTCATATGTGAATACAACCCGTTCCATTACGGTCATGAGCATCAGATAAAACGGCTCAAAAACGAGTTTGACGGCGTCGTTTGCATCATGAGCGGCGATATCGTGCAAAGGGGCACCTTTGCCGTCGCGGGGAAATATCTCCGTGCACGCGCCGCGCTTGAATGCGGTGCAGATCTCGTTCTCGAGCTTCCGCTCCCCTGGTGTTGCGCTTCCGCAAGGGATTTTGCGAGAGCGGGCGTTCACATCGCCGACGCGATCGGAAGCAATTTTCTTGCTTTCGGGTCGGAGGACGGGCTTGAGACGCTTCTTGAAATCTATTCACTCACCTCAAAAAGAGAATTCCCCGAGTCGGTAAGAGCTCTCGTCGAGGAGAGCGGAAATCTATCCTACCCGCAGGCGTTTGCCCTCGCGGTCGGCAACGACCTCGGGGACGACTATGCCGAAGCGGTCAAAAAGCCGAACAACATCCTCGGGATGGAATACATCAACGCGCTCGAGGGCAAAAGCGTAAAGCCGTTTTCGGTTCAGCGCGAGCAGAAGTTCGACTCTTCTTCGTCGATACGCGCTCACCTCTCGGGCGAGAAGATGATATCCCTCATCCCCGAAAAGAGTTCGTCGGTATTTGAAAATGCGCTTGGAAAGGATTTCCCCCGCAACACGGGAAAGCTCGATGCGTTTTTCATCGGCAGTTTGAGAAAAATGGAGTCGAACGGAAATATCCCCGACGGGATCTATTCCGCGACCGATGATCTTATTAAAAAAATCCTTTCCGCCTCGGTCAAGGCTTCGAGCTTTGATGCGCTTGTTGATTACTGCACGGACAAGACCTACACCTCGGCACGCGTGCGACGCGCAATCATCGCCACGGTGTTTGGGATAACAACCGAGAAGGTAAAAACGATGCCGTGCTACACCTCGGTGCTCGCCGCGAACGAAAAGGGCCGCGAGATTCTCCGAAGTGCAAAACGCAAAAATTCCATTGATATTATCACAAAACCCGTACGCGCACTGACTCTCGGCGAAACGACGAAAGAGGCGTTCCTTTTTTCCAAATCAATAGAGGATATCGTTTCACTTTCCGCACCCTCTCCCGAGCCGTCGGACGTCGGAAAAAGCCCGTATATCCTATAATTCTTCATAAAAACCGAAAAAACATACGAAAAGCGGAGTCGAAAAAACGCCGCTTTTTTCTTTTCGTCAAAACACACAAAACGGCTAAATATTTCCCACAACGAGACGATTTTTCTATCATTTTTCACAATTCTAAATCAAAAAACTGTTGACATACGTTGTTTTGCATGGTATTATTATTTCGTGTATTTTTGATATTTATAAATTGGAGGATATTATTATGAAGAAACTTCTTTCTGTGTTGCTCGTAGCGGCAATCATCTGCGCGATGGCTGTCGTTCCTGCTTCTGCTGCCGTTTCTTATTTTTCTATCAGCGCAAAAAGCAACCTCGTTTCCGTTTCCGTCGGCGACCGTCTTGACGTTTCTATTACCATTGACGGCGTTACCTCGGGAACCGAGATCGCTATCGTTGAATTTGACGTAAAGTACAACAGCGCATATCTCTCGCCTATTTACGATCAGAGCACCGATTCTGACGATTCGCGTTTTACCGCTACTCCCTCTGACTCCGACTGGGAACACGTTCTTTCGTTCACCGACGGCAAGATCGCTTGCTTCGTCGCTCCGAAAGACACCGGCTACACCGGCTCCAAGGTTTCCGAATCCGCTATCAGCAACGGCGACACGCTCTCGATCGTTCTTCCTTTTACCGTTCTTGATGCCGCTTCCGGTAAAACCGTCAGCGTAATCATCGAAAACGTGGTTGCGTACAGCGCGAACGACTTTATGGGCGCAAACCCCTTGAACGGTTCTGTTACCAACTACAACGCGGCTGTTAAAGCACCTTCTATGCCTATCGCAAACATCGGTGCTAAAATCAACACCTCTACCCCCGCACTCCGTCTCGGTGCAAAATATGACGCTAAGTACCTCTCCGGTATTTCCGCTTCCGACATCACCGACATCGGTATCATCTACTGCGATACCAAAACTCTCGGCAACAACACTCTTACCGCTTCGACCGCAGGTGCAAATAAAGTCACCGCGACTATCGAAGGCGCTGTTGCAGGTAACTCCTACGCAAACTACTCGGAATTCATCTTCTACGTAACCTTCACGAACATTCCTGCGGACGAAATGGACAGAGAAATCAGCTATCGCGCTTTCCTTTCCACCGCAAACGAAACGATTCTTGCTGAAAACACTTACGTAAGAAGCTACAACTACGTTCACGACATCCTCTTCCCCACGATCGGCTCGAGACCCGGTGACAACGTAGTATATCCCGGCAACGGCTGGTTCGAATAATTTAACCAACAAAGCAAATACCGCAGGCGTAAAACCTGCGGTATTTTTTTATTTTCTCGTATATTCAAATTTCGGCTTCTCGCCGTTTTTTGCAAGCTCGATAACCTCGGTCATCCTGCGTTCATCTTCGTCGGTAAAAAGCAGAGTCAGAAGTCCGACGCCCGATTTTTTGAGCTCGCTCTTGCGGTCGAGACGATAGCCGACGAGCGAGTTATAGATAACGTTCGTATGGTTGGGCGCGCTTATTATCGGGAAAGATGCACCCGTGCGGTCGGTGAGCGTGGAAAAGCACTTTTCTTTTCGCTTACATCCCGAAACGTTCCTTATGATACACGTGCGCGTATACATAAGCGGAGTTCTTCCATAGCCGATATATTCAAGCGCGCATTTGCTTCCTCGGGGGAATTTTCCGTCGGTCTCGGGGGAGAGCATAAGCGACGAGAACGGGAATCTCTCGAGAAACGCAAGCGTTTCGCGGTTCACGATATTGAAGGCAAAATCGCCGTGTAGGAAAAATCCGTCGCAAAGGTCGATATGGTTAAGCGACGACACGGTTGCCTGTTTTACGCCAAACTTTTTTGCTTTTTCAAGTTGAGAGATAACACGCTCGCGCTCGTTCAGGAACACGGTGCGCGGGATAATGGCGGAGACCTTTTCGGCATAGGGCGTAAACCTCTCGTCAAAGCAGGATGCGAGCGGTATATCTATTCTTGCGGCAAATTCCGCATGTTTTTCGAGAAGCTCCCGACTCGGCAATCGACCCTCAAAGCGAAGAACGAACCCCTTTTGCTTCGCGGGGTGGATGACCTTTGACTCATCCCTCTCGGGGAGAATCATCGGCGAGATTTTTGGCGGTGTCGTCCTTTCTCTTCTCTTTTCCGCTTTCGGAAAGGAGAAATTAACCTTTTTCGATTTTTCTTTATCCGCTTCGCTCCGAACGCCGAACATATCAGGCGTTATCCTCGGAACGAAATAGCCGTCCGTGAAGCCCGAACGCGAGAAAACGTTCGAGAGTATCTTCATTTCCTCGAGCGTCGCGTTTCGGTTCTCGTCAATAATACGGCGGTAGACCGACGTGACCGTTCCGACGTACTCGGGGGATTTCATTCTGCCCTCGATTTTCAAGCTCGTCACACCGCTTTTTGAAATCTCGGGGATATGATTCGCGAGGCACATATCCTTCACCGAAAGCGGGAAACGGTTTTTCGACTTGTAAGGAAGACGGCAGGGCTGGGCGCATTCGCCTCGGTTTCCGCTTCGGTTTCCGATGACCGAGCTCATGAGACATCCGCCGCTTTCCGAAACGCATATCGCGCCGTGCACGAATATCTCGGTCTCCAACCCCGTTTTTACGAACTCGGAGATATCCGAAATCGGAAGCTCGCGCGCGAGCACAGCGCGTGTAAATCCAAGGTCTTTCAGATATTTTGCATCATAGGGTGAATGGATACGCATCTGCGTGCTTGCGTGGATCGCAAGCTCGGGGAATTTTTCTCTCACCGCAACGGCAAGCCCGAGGTCCTGAATAATGAGCGCGTCGGGGTTGACGTCGTTCGCGAGGAAATCGACGTACTCGAGAACCGACTTGAACTCGCGGTCATAGATAAGAGTGTTGAGCGTTATGTGCATTCCGACGTTTGCGTTCTTGCAAAGACGGGATGCTTTTTTGAGTCCTGCGTAATCGAAATTATCGGCATTCATACGTGCGTTGAACACGCTTCCGCCGAGATAGACCTCGTCCGCACCCGCATCGATGGCGGCTTTCAGCGCAGACGGCGTACCCGCAGGAGATAGAAGCAGCGGCATATCTTTCACCTCCCTTTTCAAGTTATTATAACCGTTCGGATACGATATGTCAAACGAATCTTGATTTCTTCGACCTTCTTTTACGAAACAGGTCATATTTTGCTATTGAAAAGGAAAGGAAAATATGATAAACTAAATCGAATATAAGCACTTTGGAGGCAAAACATGATAGCCAACCCCACATTCATCGAACACGAAGGCGGAAGACAGAACGGTTACGACCTTTTCTCGCGTCTTCTCAAGGACAGAATCATCCTCCTTTTCAACGAAATTAACGATGACCTTGCGTGCAGCATCGTCGGTCAGCTTCTCTTCCTCGAGGCGCAGGACCCCGACAAGGACATCACTATTTATATCAACTCCCCCGGCGGAAGCGTCTCGGCAGGTTTTGCGATCTATGACACCATCCGCAGTATAAAATGCGACGTTTCGACGGTCTGCGTCGG
>JAZRRU010000085.1:0-12326 GCA_045651025.1 Eubacteriales bacterium | reverse complement strand
GCTTCTCTTCCTCGAGGCGCAGGACCCCGACAAGGACATCACTATTTATATCAACTCCCCCGGCGGAAGCGTCTCGGCAGGTTTTGCGATCTATGACACCATCCGCAGTATAAAATGCGACGTTTCGACGGTCTGCGTCGGGTCGGCGTGCAGTATGGGCGCGTTTCTTCTTGCCGCAGGCACAAAGGGCAAAAGATACGGACTTGAAAACTGCGAGGTTATGCTTCATCAGGTTATCGGAGTTGCAGGCGGTCAGGCGTCGGATATGATAATCGCGACGAATTTTGCGCGCCGTACGAAAGACAGAATCAACAAGATACTTTCCGAAAACATCGGCAAGCCCGTCGAAGAGATCGCACGCGACACCGAGCGCGACAACTGGATGTTTGCCGAGGATGCGCTTGCATACGGCGTTATCGACGAAATAATCAAGAGCAAGAAGTAATATGTTTGCAATCACAGCCGCGAAGGTACTTATGATGATCGCCTACGGCGTTCCGGGATACCTTCTTATAAAAACGAACGCGCTCGGCGAACAGCATATAAAAGCGTTTGCGAAAATGCTTCTCTTCGTCTGCCAGCCCGCGCTTGCAATCATGTCGTTCAACGGTGTTGATTGCACCCCGTCGCTCTTGCGCGATATAGGCATATTTTTCATCGTCACGCTTTTTGCGCAGGTTGCGATTATTTTCGCCTACTCGGCAGTTTTCAAAAAAAAGATCGAAAAAGACAAAGCGCACAAGATCTGCGCGATCGCGTCCGCTTGCGGCAACGTCGGATTTCTCGGCATTCCGTTGCTTGAATATCTCATCCCGAACCACCCCGAGGTTCTCGTCTACTCGGCGTCGTTTTCGATGTCGATGAACATAATCGCGTGGACGCTCGGGCTCGTGCTTATGACGGGCGACAGGAAATATATCAGCGTAAAATCACTCGTGGTTAACCCCGCGACGATATCGTTTTTCGTTGCATTTCCGCTTTTTGTGTTCGGCATCAAGCTTCCCGATCTTTTTGCGGATTATATCGAAATTTTTGGTAGGATGTCGACCGTTGTCTGTATGACGGTTATCGGCATGCGCCTCGGCACAAAATCGCTCAAGCGTATATTCGCCGACACGCGTATTTACTATGCCGCGTTCTCAAAGCTTATCGTCTTTCCGATAATCGGAGCACTTCTTTTTGCGCTCATGCCCGTTCCGCAAGAGGTCAAGTCGGCAGCGTTCATACTCTGCTGCTGTCCTGCGGCGGCGATGATACAGAGTCTCTCCGAGACGCACGGAGGCGATTCCGAGGCGGCGGCAAATATTCTCATTTCTACGAATCTTATTTGCATCATCACAATACCCTTTATGTGGACGGCATATAATTATCTTTTCCTTTAACTAAAAAACGGAGGCGTTATTTATGAAAAAGACCGTTGCTATTATTTTCGGCGGAGAATCCTCGGAATATGAGGTAAGCTGTGTTTCGGCGGCGAACGTTGCCGAAAATCTTGATAAAAATCTCTACACCCCGATTCTCGTCGGTATCACAAAAGACGGAAAATGGTGGATATTCCACGGCACTCCCGATGAAATGCGCAACCACGTATGGCATCAGAACCGCGAGCTTCTCTCCCCCGCCGTGCTTTCGCCCTGCAAGGCGCACCACGGTCTTATCGAATTTAACGGCGAGGACGGAACTTTTAAGATAATACATATCGACGTTATTTTCCCCGTGCTTCACGGCAAGAACGGCGAGGACGGAACGATGCAGGGACTTCTCGAGCTTTCGGGCGTGCCCTACGTCGGATGCAACACCTGCTCCTCGGCGGTTTCTATGGATAAGGCGATCACAAAAACCGTCTGCCTCTCTGCAGGAATCCCCGTCGTTCCTTTTATTACCGCTGATATCAACTGCGATAGAGAAGAACTCATTTCCGAATCGGTTTCCCGTTACGGCTATCCTGTTTTCGTAAAGCCCGCGAACGCAGGCAGCTCCGTCGGCATCACAAAGGCGAAGAACGAAAAAGAGCTTCGCGACGGTATTGCGCTTGCTTTTGCGAACGACTCGAAGCTTCTTATCGAGCCGAACACGGTCGGACGCGAGATCGAGGTTGCCGTTTGCGGTAACGCAAAGCCGTTCTCATCGGTCTGCGGTGAGATCGTTCCGAACAGCGATTTCTATGACTTCGAAACAAAATATATTTCCGACTCTGCCGACTGTCTCGCGCCCGCGCCTCTCGACGAGGAAATTTCGGACGTTATCAGAGACCTCGCCGTAAGAGTTTACCGCGCGCTCGGTTGCTCGGGACTTTCGAGAGTTGACTTCTTCCTCACCGAAAACGGCCCGATGCTCAACGAGATCAACACCATCCCCGGTTTTACACCGATAAGCATGTATCCGAAGCTCATGGACTGCATCGGCATCGGTTATTCCGAGCTCATCACGAAGCTCCTCTGTCTTGCGGAGGGGGTCGAAGAATGAGTTCTTCCGAAAAAAGCCGTCTTCCTATCGGCGTTTTTGACTCGGGCTTGGGCGGTCTGACCGCTATGAGCGAGCTTCACCGTCTTATGCCGAACGAGGATATTATCTACTTCGGCGACAGCGCACGTATTCCTTACGGAACGAAATCGCCGTCTGTTATCCGCAAGTTTGCACTTCAGGATGCAAGGTTTTTGCTCTCGAAGGGCGTAAAGGCGATCCTCGTCGCCTGCGGAACGGTCAGCTCGAACTGTATCGACGATGTGCAGAAAGAAACGGGGCTTCCCGTCGTCGGCGTTATCGACGCGGCGGCGAAGGACGCGTCCGAGGTCGCAAAAAAAGGTAAAAGGCGCGTTGCCGTTCTCGGAACGAGCGCAACGATAAAAAGCGGTGCTTTTGAGACCGCGCTCAAAAATGAAAACATCGACGATATTATTCCCGTCGCATGTCCGATGTTCGTGCCTCTCGTCGAGAACTGGAATCCGTCCGCCGACGATACCGCTACGAACGCGATAATCTCCGAATATCTCTCCCCCGTCGCGGAGAAAGAGCCCGACTCGGCGATTCTCGGATGCACTCACTATCCGCTTCTTTCCGATGCGATACAGAAGCATCTCAAAAACACGACCCTCATCAGCTCGGGCGCTTCGGCGGCAAAAGCGCTGAAGACCGAGATCGAACGGCTCGGACTTTCGAACGCTTCGGGCGGCAAGATAGAATATTACACAAGCGACGACCCCGAGCTTTTCCGACGTAACGCCGAGAAATTCCTAGACGGCGGACTCGACGGAGAGGTCGGTCATATTGACATCGAAAAATATTAAAAGCAGGTTAAAAGCCCTATGAAGATTCCCGTAGATATCCGCGTGAGGAGCGAAAGAATTCTTTCCGACCTCACAAAACGCGGAAGCACCAACGACCACAGCGACACCGACGAATTTACCGTCAGCGGTACCATGAAAACCACAAAAGAGGGTTTTCGAATCGAATATTCCGAAGAAAACGGTGAGATAACGACGCTCATCGATACCTACCGCGACAGCACGGTTGCCATCAACCGTCTCGGGCCTCTCAACTCGCACATGGTGTTTGCCGACGGGAAATCTCATTCCTGCATCTGCGACACGGGATTTTTCCCGATTCAGATGCTCGTCCGCACGAAACGGCTCGAAAATTCGCTCTCGCTTGACGGCGGAAAGCTCAACATCGACTTTTCGATCGAGGTCGCGGGAAATCTCGCCGAGCAAAACAAGATTTCTTTCTCGGTATCTCCGGACGTAAGTATCATAAAATCCTAAAAAAGGAGCAAAAAATGGCTATCAAAACACCTTTCGACAGCATCATACCTCTGCCGAAAGAGACGATAAACCGCCTCAAAACCGCCTCGGCGGAAGAGCTCAAAACTCTCATATATTTCTTCGCCGAGCCCGAAAGCTCGGTCGCGGACGCGGCAAAGCAGACGGGGCTCACCGTCGCACAGGTCGAGTCTGCCTATTCGTTCTGGCGCGGTGCGGGTATTTTTGAGGAAGGCGTACGCGAGAAGAAGAACGTAACTTCCGACACGAGCGCTTACAGAAACTACGATTCCGCAACACTCTCGGATGCGATCGAAAAGGATGGCGAATTTTCGATGGTATGCCGTGTTGCCTGCGAAAAGCTCGAAAAACAGCTCAACAAAAACGACTACAGCTCGCTTTTTTATCTCTACGATTTCGTCGGCATTCCTTCTTCCGTTATTTGCGGTATCATCGAGGACTGCTGTGCGAACGAAAAGCGCAGCTTGCAATACATCTTCAAAAAGGCGGTCGGTCTTTTTGAGGAAGGTGTCGACACCTACGAAAAGTTCGAGGCATATCTTGTGCGCAGAGACGCGGTCAACAGCGATATCGGTCGTCTGCGCAAGCTTTGCGGTATGGGTGACCGCGCACTTACTACGAAAGAAAAGAAGCTTTTTGAATGCTGGTTTTCCGAGTGGAATCTTCCTTTTGAGATGGTAGAGCTTGCGTATGAAAAGACGATCGACTCAACGGGCAAGCTCTCCACGACCTATATGAACGGAATCCTAAGACGTTGGAACGAAAGCGGATTTACGTCCGTTGAAGACGTTAAAAACGGCGACGCAGGAAAGGTCGCAGGACAGGAAAGCAGCTTTGCGGGCGACGAATTTATCGAAGCGGCGCTCAGCAGGGGCTTTGACGACTGAAAGGAAATGCGATGAATATAACTCAGGCATTGAGCATAATCAATGAAAAAAGAATAGCTCTTCTTGACGAAGCATCAAAAAGACGTGACGAGCTTCATTCACGAATTCCGAGAATAAGAGAGATCGACCGTCAGATCGAGTCGTTTGCGTTCCGTCTTCTCGGCGGCGAAAAGGCAGAAACGCTTCGCGCAGAGTCGAAAGTTCTCAACGCCGAAAGAGCACGGCTTCTCGAAGCAACTGGCTACGAGCCAGACTTTGACGAGCCGAAGTTCGAATGCAAGCTTTGCAACGACAGCGGTTACACCGACGGACTTAAGATCTGCTCCTGCGTGAAAAATCTCGCATCGAGCGAGAGCTATCAGGAATCGCGTCTTGCGGGCGGACTCTCGGGCAAAACTTTCGAGAACTATTCCCTATCCTTCTTCTCAGAGGAAAACGGCGAGAGAAAGAAGATGGAGGATATCCTCAACGGGTGCAGAAAATACGCCGAGAACTTCCCGAACGACGACGCATCGGGGCTCATCTTCTTCGGCGGCACGGGGCTCGGAAAAACGCATCTTTCCGCCGCCATCGGCAACAAGGTCGCGTCAAAGGGCATCTCGGTCATCTACGAATCGGCTCAGCAGATTTTTGACACCGTTGACGCCGTAAGATTCAACCGCCTCGATATTTCGGAGCGCAAGAAATACGAGAACTGCGGGCTCCTCATCATCGACGATCTCGGCGCGGAATGCATCACGCAGTACAGCGTGTCCGCGATAACGAGTCTCATCGACCTTCGTATCGTAAACGGCAGAAAAACGATCATCAGCACGAACCTCACGCCTGCCTCGATACGCAAGACCTACGGCGAACGGCTTCTTTCCCGACTTCTCGGCGAGTTCCGAGTTCTTCAGTTCGTCGGACGCGACATAAGAATGCAAAAAATAAAGGGTGTTAACGATTGAAAACCGTAAATATTTATACCGACGGCGCATGCAAGGGCAACCCCGGTGCAGGCGGTTGGGCGGCGATACTTGAATGCGACGGGCACGAAAAAGAGCTCTGCGGCGGCGAAAATCCGACTACGAACAACAGGATGGAGCTCACTGCCGCGATCGAAGGACTCAAGGCGCTCAAAACCGAATGCAAGGTCAATCTTTACAGCGACTCGCAATATCTCATAAACGCAATCAACAAGGGATGGCTCGAAAGCTGGAAAAGCAAGGGCTGGAAAAAGGCCGACAAGTCCAAGGTCCTCAACGACGACCTCTGGAAAGAGCTTGATGCACTTCTCGAGAAGTACGACGTAACGTTTTTCTGGGTGCGCGGTCACGACGGACACATCTACAACGAGCGTTGCGATACGCTCGCAAGCAACAAAGCAGAAAGTTTGCAATAATGAATCTCAAACTCAAAAATTTTCTTTTATTGACCGTCGCGGGACTCGTTAACGCGTTCGGCGTTACGTTCTTCCTCGCTCCGGTCGATCTTTACGACAGCGGTATTTCGGGTACTTCGATGCTTCTTTCGCAGGTCACGCCCGAGTGGATGTCGCTCTCGGTCTTCCTTTTGATACTCAACGTGCCTCTTTTCCTCTATGGACTCAAAAAGCAAGGACGCCATTTCACGGTATACGCGATCTTCACCGTCGCGATGTACTCGTTTTTCGCCTTTCTCATCAACGACGTACTCCCCGTTGATGTGAGCATGGCTTCGCCCCTCGCAGAGAAGGACCTTCTCCTCTGTGCGCTTTTCGGCGGACTTATTTCAGGCGCGGGAAGCGGTCTTGCGATCCGTTTCGGCGGAGCTATGGACGGCATCGAGGTTCTTGCGGTTATTTTTGCCAAGCGTATCGGCATCACCGTCGGCACGTTCGTTATGGCGTATAACGTCGTTCTTTACGTCGTGTGCGGTCTCGTGCTTCAAAGCTGGATCCTTCCGCTTTATTCGATCGTGGCTTACGCGGCGGCACTCAAAACCGTCGACTATATCGTCGAGGGCTTTGACCGTTCAAAAGCGGCGCTCATAATCACGTCGAATCCCGACGAGGTATGCAAGGCACTCTCTGACGAGTTCGAGAGCGGAATGACCACCATGAGCGCAAAGGGTTATTACTCCTCGTCCGAGATGACGGCGGTCTATTTCATCGTGAACCGTTTTCAGGTCGGTAAGATGAAAAACATCGTTCACGAGATCGACCCGAGAGCATACATATCGATCAGCGAAATCGCAAACGTTTTCAGCTCAAACGCAAATAAATAGCACAAAACGGGAAACCTTTTTCGGCTTCCCGTTTCTTTTTTTTATTCGAGCGATTCCATAACCTTTTTCAGCTTATCGCAGTATTCCTCCGAAAGGCAGGTAAGAGGAGAGCGGAGAATGTTCTTACAAAGCCCTTTCTCGAACAGCGCGGCTTTGAGCGGAATCGGGTTTACTTCGCTCTTGAGCACGTCGCAAAGCGGTATCAGCTCGGTCTGCAACCTTGCGGCGGACGTCACGTCGCCGTCAAAAAAGAGCGTACAGAGCTTTTTCACTTCTCTCGGAATAAGGTTCGACATAACCGAAATTACGCCCTTTCCGCCGAGCGAGAGAACGGGGATTATACGATCGTCGTTACCCGAATAGATCGGCAACCTCTCGCCGCAAAGCGAAGCCACTCGCGCCGTGTCCGAGATGCTGTCGCCCGCGTCCTTGAATCCCGCGCAAAGAGAGTTTTCGGAAAGTCGCGCCGCGGTCTCGGGCTCGATCCTCACCCCCGTACGCGAGGGAACGCTGTAGGCGATGAACGGCAGTCCCGAAGCGGAAGCAATTTCGTTATAATAATTCAAAAGTCCTTTTTGAGTGCATTTGTTGTAATAAGGCGTGACGGCGAGAATCGCATCAACGCCGATTTTTGCAGCATCCTCCGAAAGCGCGCAAGCGCGTTTCGTATCGTTACCGCCCGTACCTGCGATCACGGGCACGCGTTTTCTCGTTTGCCTCACGGCAAAGTCGATTATTTCGCGTTTTTCGGCATCGGAAAGCGTCGAGCTTTCGCCGGTCGTTCCGCACACTACGAGGGCATCGACGCCGTTTTTCAGCTGGAAATCGATCATTTTTGCGAAAGCGAGATAATCGATACCGTTTTCATCAAACGGAGTCGCAAGCGCGGTTGCAACTCCGCGGAAAATTAATGATTTTGTCATTTGAGGTTTTTCCTTTCACTCCTTTTTATGAAGCGGAGTATTGAATTCTTGTTGCCGATGTAGTATAATCCTCATTGTAAGTTTATTCTGCAGATTTTAACTTCGACATCGAAGAAAAAGGATTTTTGTATGGACCTCTTAAAGCGTTCTTCTTATTTTTACGATCTTCCCGAGTCTCTCATCGCGCAAACTCCTGCCAAGGTTCGCGACGAATCACGGCTTCTCTGCCTCGACAAAAAAAGCGGAAGCACCGAGCACAAGGTGTTCCACGACATAATCGACTCACTCAACGCGGGCGACTGCCTCGTTATCAACGACACGAAGGTTATTCCTGCGCGTCTTTTCGGTCACGCCGAGGGCAGAACGGGCGAGATCGAGACGGTTCTTCTCTCGCGCCATGACGGCGAGGGCGAGGTCTGGGAATGTCTCACGCGCCCCGGCAAGAAGACGAAGATCGGGCAGAAGGTCGTCTATTCCGACGAGCTCTGCGGAACGGTCGTCGATATTCTTGAAGGCGGATTAAGGGTTATAAAATTTGAATACAACGGCGTTTTTAACGAGATTCTCGACCGTGTCGGACTTATGCCCCTTCCCCCTTACATAACCGAAAAGCTCGAGGACAAGTCGAGATACCAGACGGTCTACGCAAAGACCGACGGCTCTGCCGCCGCGCCGACGGCGGGGTTGCATTTCACACCTGAGCTTTTGAAAAAAGCTGAGGAAAAGGGCGTTGAGATAGTCCGCGTTCTTCTTCACGTCGGGCTCGGCACATTCCGACCCGTCAAGGAAGACGATCTCAAAAACCACACGATGCATTCCGAGTTCATAAGAGTCACTCCCGAGGCGGCGGAAAGAATCAACGCCGTCCACGAAAGAGGCGGCCGCGTTATCGCCGTCGGTACGACGAGCGTCCGCACGCTCGAGACCGCAACGGACGAGGACGGTATCGTTCGTCCGTACGAGGGGGACACGGCGATCTTCATTCATCCGGGTGTCAAGTTCAAATGCGTTGATGCGATAATCACGAACTTCCATCTCCCCGAGAGCACGTTAATCATGCTCGTCTGCGCTTTTGCGGGATACGAAAACACGATGAGGGCATACCGCGAAGCTGTTGAGAAAAAGTACCGTTTCTTCTCGTTCGGAGACGCGATGTTTATTTCATAGCCCCAAAAATTCGTTCCTCATTTTCGGGGACCCTGTTGGTCGCTTCGCTCTCGAATAAAATCTTACGATTTTATTCGTCTTTTATGAACATCGTTTGCTCGCGCCTCGCTTCGCTCGACACTCGCGATGTTCCAAGGTGTAAAAATCGAGGCACATGTCCCCGATTTTTACGAAGAATTTTATTGTATACAAAAAACGGACTCGAAACAGAGTCCGTTTTCGTTTTGTGCTATTCTTAATTTTAACCTTTTATTACGTACGTACCCATAAAGGCGCGCTTTACCAAAATATAGTCGGCGGTTGTGATTTCGTTATCCTTGTCGATATCTGCCGCTATCTTCTGCGCGTCGGTCAGCGAATAAGTATCCATAAACGCGCGCTTCGTTAAGACATAGTCTGCCGTGGTAATTTCTTCATCTCCGTCGATATCGCCGAGGGAGAGTTTGGGTTCATAAGCCCAATGAACGGTTGCGTCGCAGTCAGCATTCCAATCTTCGCTCCAACCCTCGGGCTGCGATTCTGCTTCGCAATAAACGTCGGTTAGGTTTTCGCAACCACGAAGAACGCCCTCTGCCATTATTTCTACGCAATCGGGAATTATGATGCTCTCAAGACTCGTGCAAAAATAGAACGCTTCATAACCTATACTTGTTACAGAATTACCGATCGTAACACTCTCCATGCTTTCGCAATAGTAAAAAGCTTGCTCGCCTATACTTATTACAGAATCGGGAATGGTTACGTTTGTTAAACTCATGCACCACTCAAACGCACCGCCCGCGATCAGCTTTGTGTTTTCGTTGATCTCGCAGGAGGTAATCTCATTAGAGGACACCGTAATCAATGCATGATACGGGTTTTCATCATTGCCAACATATTTCGCGTTATCGTATACATTGAATTCAAGACCATAAGCGCCATCAAATGCGTTGTTAGCTATGAAAGTCACAGAGTCGGGAATCGAAATACTTGTAAGTTCACTGCTCCAAAAAAACACGTATTCGCCTATCGTCGTTACGGAATCGGGAATAAGGATATCGGAAAGATTCGCGCAAGCAGAAAACGCCCAACCACAGATCGTCGTTACAGAATTGGGAAGCTCAATGCTTGTAATGCCGCGACAGCCGGAAAAAGCAGATTTTCCAATTATCGTCACGGTATTAGGAATAGTGACGTCTGTAATGCTTTCGCACTCTTTAAACGCACCCTCGCCAATCTCCCTAACAGGCAAGCCGTTATAAGTGGAAGGAATTACAACCTCGGTCGCAGACCCTGTATAGTCCGAAACGATATAATACGTTTCGTCTTCACTTAATTCGTAAACAAGTCCGTCCGAGCCGTTTGCAAAAACCGCCAGAGGCATCAATGCAAGCAACATCGCGAGAGCAAGGGCGAGCGATAATGATTTTTTCATAATAATCCTCCTGAATCTGAAATAAATATACCGTATCGGGATATTTTTATTATACCGATAGGGGATAATACTGTCAAGGGGTGATTTGATGAGATTGAAAGAGATTCGAAAAGCAAAAGGAATTTCACAATTGAAAATGGCGATCGACCTGAACACAAACCAGAACACGATCAGCCGTTACGAAACGGGCGAGCGCGAGCCGGGCATAAACGAGCTCATAAAAATCGCCGATTACCTCAACGTTTCCATCGATTACCTTATTGAGCGAACAGACAATCCCAACGTACAAAAATAAGCCGTGAAAATGACTTCACGGCTTTGTTTTTTATCTATCGCCGTTAACCATGGTATCGGAGATGATATGAATAACCTTATCATAGCATCCGCCGCAGCCGGTGGAGCAATGAGTTGTGTTTTTAACGGATTCGAAGACCTCGAGAAGGTTGTTGACGTTTTCGTGCTTATGTATCTCGTCAAGAATGTCGAAATAGCTGACGTTGTTACAGTTACATACAACGTAATTTTCCTTCGTCGCCGTGTCAACGGGCTTGAGGTTGCAAACGGGAACTTCCTTGATCTCTTCCATCCAGAGACCGTGGAGGTTGCAGTAAGCATAAGCCGCGAGCGGTTTTTCGGTTCCGACGGTGAAAGTAACGGTAGGTTCGCTTCCAACGTTCAAATATTTAAGCTGTCCGCCCTCGCTCGTCTGGAGATAAACCCAGAGAATGCTGTGTTCTTCAGCCATAGGATGAGCAACGGAGCCGATATCAACTCTGACGGTGTTACCCTCAACGGTGATAACGGGAACGTGCTTTTCACGGCTTGCATCAACGGTGCCCGCCTCGATCACGGTCATCTTCTGACCACAGCACATCATCGGCACGCCCGATGCATTTATCATCTCGACAAGATTGCCGCAATGTTCACAAATATAAAATTTAAGTTCACGCATAATAAATAACCTCCAAGTTTTTTTGTTATTAATATTGTATCACAACAGCATACAAAAAATCAACCGATATTTTGCAAATATTCTTCCGCAAAATGAGCCGCCGTCGCGCCGTCTGAAACGGCGGTAACGACCTGACGCAGAGCTTTCGTCCTCACGTCGCCGACGGCATAGATTCCCTCGACGCCCGTTTTCGTCGATTCATCCGCGACGATATAACCGTTTCCGTCAAGCTCGAGCGTTCCCCCGAGGAACTCCGTCGCGGGCTTACGTCCGATGCTCACGAAAACTCCGTCGCAGTCAATCTCTTTCACCTCGTCGTTTTTGAGGTTATTCACTCTCACGCCCGAAACGCGGTTTTCGGCAACGAACGAGTCGATCGCGCTGTTCCAGAGGAACTCGACGTTTTCGGCGTTCATCAACGGCTCGTGATAGATCTTCGTTGCGCGAAGCGTATCGCGGCGGTGAACGAGGTACACCTTCTTCGCAAGGCGCGAAAGATAAAGCGCGTCCGAAACGGCGGAGTTTCCGCCCCCGACGACAACGACGGTCTTTTCCTTGTAGAACCGTCCGTCACAGTGCGCGCAGTAATGCACTCCCCTGCCGACGAGCTCACGCTCACGCTCGATTCCGAGCTCGCGAGGGTTCGCGCCCGAGGCGATTATTACGGTTTTTGAGAGAAGCGTTCCGTTCGTCGTTTCGAGCTTTTTCGTTTTTTCGGAAAAGTCGACAGAGAGAACCTCGGCATAATCTGTCGTTGCGCCAAATCTCTCGGCGCTCTGTTGCATTTTCATCCCGAGAGAGAATCCGTCGATTCCCTCTTCGAATCCGGGGTAGTTATCAATAATATCGGTAGGCGCCATCTGACCGCCGATCGACATACGCTCGATAACGAGCGTATCAAGTCCTGCGCGCGAGGCATAGAGCGCACTCGTATACCCTGCGGGGCCGCCGCCGATTATA
>JAZRRU010000084.1:0-27716 GCA_045651025.1 Eubacteriales bacterium | reverse complement strand
ACCTTGTCGGTGCCGAGCTCTGCGTCGTCGAGAACGATAGCGTTTTCGAGAGTTTCTTCGAGATGAGCAATCTTGCCTTCGATTTCGGCCTGCTCATTTTTTGCTTCATCGTATTCGCTGTTTTCCGAAAGGTCACCGTATGCTCTTGCTTTCTGAATTGCCTGAGCAACTTCTTTTCTCTTTACTGTTTTGAGGTGTTCAAGCTCCTGCTGGAGTTTTTTGAGACCTTCATTAGAAACGATAATCTGTTTTGCCATTGGTGATTTTCTCCCTTTTTATATTAACTGTTTATTATTTCAATTGCTTTTAATAACTGCGTATCTTCTTCGTTCGGCATCTTGAAGAACCTGTTCTGCCATTCTTCTTTGATGTCGATATCGTGGTCGGGCTTAACGCCGATCTTGTCGTAGCTTACGTTTTTCGGCGGGTTGTAAAATGCTGTCGAAAGCTTGATAGCGCTTCCGTCGCCGATTGAGAACGTCGTTTGCATCGTGCCTTTTCCGAACGTCGTTTTTCCAACTATCTGCGCGAGGTCATAGTCACGCAAAGCCGCCGCAAAAAGCTCCGCCGCCGAAGCTGTTCCGTTGTTGCAGAGAACGATCATCGGTGCTTTGATGCAGTTCGCATCCGAGTTCATAACCGACGTTTTTCCGTTTTTGTCAACGATGTTGATGATCGGACCTTCGGGAAGAAGCATATCAAGCACTTCGGCGATCTCTTCGAGATAACCGCCCGCGTTGTTACGAACATCAAAAATAAATTTGTCACATCCGTCGGACTGCGCTTGTGCTATCTTCTTCGCAAACTCCTCGGAAACCGTCTGTCCCGAGAACGAAAGAATACGAACGAACGCGATATTGTTATCGAGCTTTTCATAAAGCACGTTTTCGCTGTCAACGGGTGCGCGCTTGACGGTGAACTCGATCGTTTCTTCACCGCGAAGCACCTTGAACGAAACGTCCGTGCCGACTTCGCCGGGAATTACGTCGAGAATCTTGTAGTAATTTTCTTCGCTTGCTTTGATACCCTCGGCTTCTATAATTACGTCGCCCTCAAGCACTCCTGCTTTTTCGGCAGGGGAGTTCGGCATCGTACCGAAAATATAAACGCCGTGTGTGTCGATATCATAAGTTGCGTGCACGCCGATACCGACGAAATCGCCTTTTCCCGAGTCGATCATAGAGGTATATTCTTCTGCAGTGAGATAGAGCGAATAGTCGTCACCGAGCGACTGGGCAATTGCCTTGTAGACCGTTTCCCAGCTCAGGTCCTTGTCGTACTTATGAACGTAAGCGCTTTCGATCCTGCCGATTATATGTGCAAGCTTCGCGTATTTGTCGGAATCCTTGCCGAGAGTGTCGAGCACGTTGTCGTTTGAACCTGTGCTCAATTCGATGCGTAAGTCGTTGAGACGCTTTTTTTCTTCGACCGAGCGGTAGGAGCTGACTCCGACCGCCGTCGTAAGACATACGATAAGCGAGATAACGAGACAAGCAAAAGGTGTGATCCTTTTTTTGAACATTAAAATCCTTCTTTATGAGTGATGTGAATTAATTCCTTTTTGTGTAATATCCGTCAGGCAGATATTTGTTCGGGTTTACGTAGTTTCCGGAAAGAGAGGAGTACGAGTTTGTGTTAATAACACCGAAGTGGAGGTGGTAACCCGTCGATCTGCCCGTCGTTCCGACGTATGCGATAACCTGTCCCGCTTTTACGGTGTCGCCGACCTTGACTTCATAGGTCGGGCGTGATTTCGTTCCGTTGTCGCAGTGAGCATAAAGCGAGGAAATACCGTCGCCGTGGTAAATAATAACGCAGTTTCCGAAACCGCTGTTCCATGAAGCTCTCGTAACGACGCCCGCCTTGACGGCAAGAATAGGAGTACCTCTCGAGCAAGCGATGTCAATACCCTTGTGGTATTCGCTGCTCGACCCGCCGAACGGGTTTCCGCGCCATCCGAATTGGCTGGAAACGCGGTAGCTCGAGGTTTTGACGGGCCAGATGAATTTCGAGCTCGACGAGAATATCTTTTTTCTCTCGTCTTCGAGCTTCTTTATTTTGTCCTTGACTTCCTTAACCTTTGCGTTTTTGTTCTTATATTGCTTTTCAAGCTCGTTTGCATCGAGATTAAGCTCACCCGCAATGGTTCTATATTCCTCGATCTTGGTTTCAAGCTCGATTTTCGACTTGTTAAGACCGCTGAGGTATTCGTCGTATTGCGCCTGAGTCTGTGCAAGCTCTGCGTCGAGCGCCTTGAGGTCAGCCATAGAGACCTCAATCTCTTTTATGATGTCGTTCGCGGCGTTCATGATGTCGTTGAAATTATCTCGCCTCGTGAGGAAGTCCGAGAAATTCTCCGCAGAAAACAGAAGCTCAAAAGCGTTCGTGTTGCTGTTTTCATATATGAACTGCATCAGCTTTTTATACATCTGAACACGGTAGTCATAGTCTTCCTTGACGATTTCGATCTCGGTCATAACCTTTGCGCGTTTTTCGTCATAGGATTCCATAATCGACGTGTTGAGCTCGATATCCGTCTCAAGAACGTCGATCTCCGCCTGATATTGCGCCATGAGCTTTGCCGTCTGTCCCGACTTGCCCTCGAGCTCGGAGATGTTCTTGTTGATTGACGAAAGCTCCGACTGAAGCGATTTAAGGAGATTTTTGTATTCCGTAAGCTCCTTTTCAACGTCCATCAGGGTTCTTGCTTCCGCTGTTTCATAGGGCGCGTCGACGGACGAGAATCCGATGAGCATAACCGCACAAACGAGAAAGACCAACGCCTTTTTCAATATTTGTTTCATTAATTTTTACTCCATTTTTATGCCTTGAGGTATTTCTTGAGCGAAATGCTCGAGGAAATAATACCTGCAAAAAGACCAATCGCAACAAATCCGATTGCAACGATCGGAGCGTATTCGGAGAAGGGTGCGGAAATGATACCGCTTTCTGCCGAAACGCCTGCGGCAGAAGAAATAATATCTCTCAAAAGATATTCGTAGAGATAGAACTCGATGCCGAACGAAATCGCAGCGGAAAGTATACCGATGATGATACCTTCAACGAGGAAGGGCATACGTATGAAGCTCTTCGTTGCACCGCAAAGTCGCATGAATGTGATTTCGTGTCTGCGTGCAAAAACGCCGAGCTTGATGGTGTTCATGATAACGAAAAGTGAAATTATCATGAAAATCACCATGAGCCAGAGCCCTGCAAAGTAGAGCGTGTTTTTGATGCTCATAACGTTTCCATAGAGTTGGATATAGTCCTTGATGTCTTCCGTAGGGATTGCATCCGAAACGCTTGCGTCATTAAGTTCAATAGCGTCGATTTTGCTTTTTACCTTCGTGACCTCGTCAAAATCCGAAAGATTCTGGAAGGTGATCTTGTAGCTTGCACGGAGAGGGTTGTCCTCGATGGCGTTCGTGATGCCGTCGTTCTCGCCCTCGTCGTGACCGTGTTCAACGTCAAACTCAAAAATCGCTTTTATCCATTCTTCGTCGTACATCTGAAGCATAATTTCAAGATGCTCGTCGGAAGAAACGAACTTGAAGTTGTCGCTTTTCGGAACGACCATATCGTTCGTCCACTGATCGCGTGTCCAATCGATGATAGGGGATTGGTCGCAGATGGTTGCGAGCTTTTCGCCGATCTCGACGATCTGCTCTTCGTCATAGTCCTTGTCGAGCATTATCTCGATAACGTTAAGGTTGTCGATCGCCTGGAAGTTGCGGTCGATGGTATCGATAACAAGATAGAACGTACCGACGAGGATCATACATGCGACGAGCACGAGCAGGGAAGCCGTTGCCATAACGCTGTTACGGAAAACACCCTTGAAGCCCTGCACTATGTTGTAGAAGAATACACTCGGTTTCATACGCCAAAACCTCCGATCGTATCGGAAACGATATGTCCGTTTTCGAGCTTCACGACGCGCTTGTTGTAGTTCTTGACGATCTGATCGTCGTGAGTGATAACGATGACGGTTTTTCCGAGTTTATTGAGTTTTATGAGAAGCTCCATGATGCCCTCGGTCATTTCGGTGTCAATGTTACCGGTGGGCTCGTCCGCGATGAGGATGTCGGGGTTGTTTACGATCGCTCTCGCAAAAGCAACTCTCTGCTGTTCACCGCCGGAAAGCTCGGTCGGGAACGAATTGCTTTTGTGACCGACTCCGACCATGTCGAGGAAAACGGGAACGCGCTTTTTGATGAGCGAGGGCTTCGCGCCGATAACTCTCATCGCAAACGCAACGTTTTCATAGACTGTCATGTTGTTGAATAACTTGAAATCCTGGAATACCATGCCCATGGTACGGCGAAGCTTGGGGATTCTCCACGAGCGAATCTTGTGGAGCTTGAATCCGTTGACCTCGAGCTTGCCGCTTGCGAGCTTTTCCTCGCAGATGAGCAGCTTCGTAAGAGTCGTCTTGCCCGCACCGTTACCGCCGACGAGGAACACGAATTCGCCTTCTTTTATATTAAGCGAAACGCTGTTCAACGCCAGATTGCCGTTGTCGTATGCCATCGAGACGTTCTCAAACTTGATTATATCTCGTTTTTCCTGAATATTTTGTTCGTTCATGTCAAATACCTGAATCAATAAATAGAGGGTTTGTTGATAAGATACTTCTTGACCATCAAAGCAACCTTGAACGTAATAGCGTGTTCGAATTCACGAAGATCGAGACCCGTGAGCTTCTTGATCTTTTCGAGACGGTACACGAGAGTGTTTCTGTGTACGAAGAGCTTTCTCGACGTTTCGGAAACGTTAAGGTTGTTGTCGAAGAAGGCGTGAATAGTCTGGAGCGTTTCTCTGTCGAGACTTTCGAGCGAACCGCGCTTGAAAACTTCCTGAAGGAACTTTTCACAGAGCGTCGTCGGAAGCTGATAGATAAGTCTGCCGATACCGAGACTTTCGTAGTTGATGACGTTCTTTTCGGTGTCGAACACCTTGCCGACCTCAAGCGCAACCTGAGCATCCTTGTAGGAATGTGCAAGGTCCTTTACGTTCGGAACGACCGAGCCGATACCGATGTAGACCTTGAGATAGAACTCGGACTGAACCGTGTCGATGATGCTCTTTGCAATCATTTCGAGCGCTTTCGGATCGGACGCGGATTTGAGCTCCTTGACGAGAACGATGTCTGTCTCGCTGACGTTGATGACGTAGTCGTGCGACTTGTCGGGGAACATGTTCTGAATAACGTCGTAGGGAATGATCTCGCCGGAGTTCATGAATCGGATGAGGAATACAGCGCGGTTAACCTCGCTGTCAAAACGGAGTTCCTTCGATTTGATGTAAATATCTCCGGGGAGAATGTTGTCGAGAATTATGTTTTTGATGAAGTTGGTCTTGTCGTATTTTTCGTCGTAAAGAGTTTTTATGTTCGAGAAAGAAACCGACAAAAGCGCCGTGATGCTTTTTGCGGTATCATCGTTGCCTTCGACGAAGATGATGTATTCGATTCTTGCGTGAGAACCGATCGGACGGTAGGTGTAATCGCCGATAACGAGAGTTTCATAGCTGTACGAAAGTTCGTCAAGAATCTCTTTGTGGACGCTGCCTATCTTCGAAAGCTGGCTGCAGGCAACAACGATGCCCTTGTCGTCAATAATACCGATTTCACGGTCGACGGCCTCTCTCATCTGATAGATCAATCCTTGGAAAAGCTTGTTGCTCATTGTGTTTCTCCTTCTCGTTGATTTTATAACGGGTTGAATAATTTTTTATAACGTCACAGTTAAAATAATTTTATCTCAAATTTCTCGCAAATGCAAGTCTTTTTGCAGAAAAACAACAAAAAAATTCACCATAATTTGTGTATTTTGCCGCCTATAACCAAAAAAAGGTAAAAAGCGAGCTCGTTTGTTAACTCAATGTGAACAAAAAAGAAATCGGACGGAAACCGTCCGATCTTTTATAATTTTGATTTTATTGCCTCAAAGGTTTTGTCGCTGATGATATGCTCGATCTTGCACGCGTCCTCGTCAGCGGTTTCGCGGTCAACCCCGATAGACGTGAGGTACTCGGTAAGAACCGTGTGACGCTCGTATATCTTCTCGGCAACCTCAAGCCCCGACTCGGTAAGAGAAAGGGAACCGTCCTTTTCGCATACGATGTATCCGCCCTTTTTCAGGATACCGACCGCACGCGAAACGCTCGGCTTTGAGACCTTTCGGTATTCGCAGATATCAATAGCGCGAACACTCGGCATCTCTTTTGAAAGAATATGTATTGCTTCGAGATACATTTCGCCCGATTCCTGAAGTCTCAAATCCGTTCCTCCTTTTCCGTCGTCTTTTAAATATAATAACACGAACCGTTTTGAAAATCAAGTGCGATTCAACGGCGTTTCATTATCTTCTTCATGTTTTTCTTTCGGTTCGTTCTCGACCTCGAAATGAAAAACGAAACCGCGCCCGCGCCCGCGGCGAACGATGCGAGGATGATACCACATTTCGCAAAATCGAAATCTCCCGGCAGAAAAAGCGAAATGAGAATCAGCGGAATCACCGAAATCCCCGCCGAGAGCATACCCGATTGAAACGGCATATCCCTGCATAAAACCGTCGCAGCGCCTGCGCCCGAAGCGCCGCCCAATAGAGCGCATACCGCCGCCGTTGCCGTCCCAAAAGAGTTCGGATCGTTGAGGTTAAGAAGCAAGAACGGAGCAAGAAGCGTAAGCAAAAGCGTTGCCGTAAGACCCGTTCCGCCCCCGATAAGCGCAGGGATAATAAATCCCGATTCACCGTTTTTTGCAGGATTTGCATTTTGTTTTCTCGTCATATATATCCTTCTCCCGTTTTTTGGTTATAGGATATATATGATACTTATTCCGAAAAAATGCGCGACAGGAATTCGAAAGTGTATTCGTCGAGCGATTTGAAGTTCATCGCGGGGATATAAATGCTCTCGAGCTTTGAATGAACGTTTTTTGCAATGGTAAGCTCGTTTTGAGCGTCCTGCGCGATCTCGTCGGAAAGGCGTTCGAGCGCGCGTATTTTCGAGCGCGCGTTGACCATATTCTCGCTGTCTGTGAATTTCGACGTTGCGACGGTCTTTTCATTTTCCGCGCTTGCACACGGCGGGGTTTCAAGACAGGTTATGAGCGATTCGCTTCCGTGGAAGTAGACTGCATCGACCGTAAAAGCATCTGACGGAGAGAGCGAGACCGTTACACGCTCGCCCTTTTCCTTTGCGATACTTGCAATCGAATTAATGAGCATATCCGCGCCTCTTCCGACTACTCGGTAGAGGTTTTTGACGTCGTCAAACACGGGAAGCGTTACTACTCCTTGTGCACAAAATGAAGAAGCGAAAACGGTTTTCGTTTTTCCCTGCGTGCCGTTTTTCAGCTTTTCGAAAAACCTGAACGCCGTTTCCTCGAGCGTTTCTCTCGAGATGCATTTTTTCAAAAGCGATTTTTTGAGCTCGTCGATCGATCCCTTTGCCGAGAGACAGCGGTAGGCGTTTTTGTAGTGCTCGGATTTCCGATCGGTAAGCGCGATGATCTCCGAGCGCCTCGGGATCAGCTTCGATTCGTCCCAAAACTGTCCGAGATTTATGATGGATTCGCGGACGCAAGGGTATTTTACGTCCATGCTGTGAGGCGAGGTTCCGTCTGCAACGGCAACGTTGAGCTTCGGTATGATGATGCCGTCGAGGGAGTTGGGATCGGCGGAGCAAAAGATCAGCTCTGTTTCGAGATTGAGCTTTTGCGCCTTTCCTGCAATACGGCGCATGAACGTGGATTTTCCGCATCCGCTTGAGCCCTTCAAAAGGAAAAGCCGTTCGACGTTTTTGAAGCATTCCTCAAAAATCGAACAAAAACCGTTTTTTGTGTTTGCGCCCGCAAAATATTGCATATCCGTCACTCCGTATGATTATGTATTGCAGAACAAAGTTATCCGCTATTCTTTATTTTATACGGAACGCTCGGAACGCGTTACAAACTCCATTCCCGAAACCGAATGCGGAATACGGTAGGTCTTGTATCCGCTCTCTCCTTTTACGTAAAATTCAAACCCGTCCTCGCACAAGGCGAACAGCTCCTTGTCAAATCTCGTTTTTTCGCCGTATAGGTTAGCAAACTCTTCCTTGAGCTGTTTCGACTCAAAGAAGTACGTGCTTTTGCACTTTGTTCCGAACTTTCGCTCCCACACCTGCGTTTTTCTCTCAACCGATTGACTGCTTTTTCCGTCCCACACCGAAAATTCGATTACAAAACTCAAAAAATCCTCGTTCTCGAACGTTTTCGTCCATCTCATCACGGCGGAAAAGGGAACAAAGCTCTCGTCCATTTTCTTCCTTTCGGACGCGATTTTTGCCATATCCTGCTTTACGGAATGTAAAAAGCTCTCCGCGATCCTCTTGTAAAACCCGACAGCGTTGTGTCCGAGAGGGTCTTTTTCGGTACATGCGATTTCGGGATAGCGCAGGTTGACCTTGATGAGGATATCTCCGTTTTCCGTGGAGATATCCTCTTTTATGAGCTTGTCGGAAATCGAAAAACGCTTTTTCTTTGAAAATAACATTATAAATCACCCGAAACTATTCTATTCGCGTTTCTTCCTTAAAATTACCTCATCAAACACGTTGAGCTCGATCGCCGACATAACTATCGAAAGCGGTACGCAAACGAACCCCAACTCCGCCTTTGCCGACGGGAACAGCAAAAACGCCGAGCCGATAAGCACCCCCGCGACAGCGTATCTGAACCTTTGCTTCACGAGCGACTGTGAGAAATATGAAAAAGCCGCGCAAGACCCGACGGCGCATACAACCGACGCGATGATTTCGAGCGTACTCGGTTCGTTGAATGCGTCCTCGATAGGTCTTCCGATCGATACGAATGTGACGTAGATTGCTATGAAAACCGTTATGAAAAAGATCGGAACCGCCGAGTAAAATGCTCGATCGCTGTCTCTTGCAGTAATCACGGCAACGACGAAGCAAACTGCCACGAAAACCACTCCTCTGAAATCCCCGAGCGCCTCTCTGCTCCGCATAAAAAGCGACGCAAAACGAAACAACGCGGAAAATACGGCAACCGTTGCGAGTAAAAAGTGCGCTCTTTTGACCGATTTTGCTTTCGAAGAGAGAGGGAGAAGCAAGAGGGGCAGAATCAACGAAATCGGAGCACTCATGCCGCCGAATGACAAGCTAACCGCAACGCAGGATATGGGGATAAGAGCACAGACAAAAATCATTCTTCGCCTCCGAAATCTTCCTTGCGTCCGAGAGTCTTTTTCGGTATAGTCAAAACAAAATCCTTTAACCCCTTTCGATCAAAAGGCGAAAGAGGGAACATATACGGCACACCAAAGCTCTTTTTGGACGACAAAAGAATGATGAGCAACGCGAACCCCAGCCCAAGCCCGAAAATCCCGCAGGTCTCCGCAAGAACAAGCATACCCAACCGCGCAAGCACGATGACGTACATATATGCAGGCGTGATGAACGCGCAGACTGCCGAGAACGCAACGGTTATGACGCCGACCGACGAAACGATACCCGCCTCGACCGCCGTGTTTCCGAGAATTATCGAGCCCACGATACCGACAGCGTCCCCCACCGTCCTCGGCATTCTGACTCCGACCTCTCGCAACACCTCAAAAAGAAGCAATATAGCAATTATTTCCCAGAAAAAAGAGAGCGGTATGTCCTTTCTCGAGTCGGCAATAATCCCGTAAAATTCCTTTGGCATGGTCGAATAACCGTAGCTTATCACGGTGCAGAGTATCGCAGGCGCAAAAATCGCCGAGACGAACGCGATCATTCGCAGGATTCGTATGAACGTGGCGTAATAGGGCGTGTGAAGGTAGTCCTCGGCAGACTGAATGCTTTCTGCGAAAAGATAGGGAATCGTGAGAATAAAAGGACTTCCGTCGACGATGATACCGATCCGCCCCGACATGAGCTTTGACGCGAGCTTGTCCACCTTTTCCGTGCTTCCGCAGGTCGGGAGAGGGGACGACCTTTTGCCCTCGAGAAGCATAGCCACGTTTGCGCTGTCTGTAATAACGCTCGCGTTGAGATTTGAGAGCCGATCCGAAATTTGCTTGACCTGCGCTCCGTCAGCTCTTCCCGAGACGTAAACGAGGACGACCTTCGTTGACGAAACGCTTCCGACCGTAAAACTCTTGAATTTCAGATCGGAGGTGCGTATATATCGCCTGATGAGTGCCATATTCTTCTCGGCATCCTCGACGAATCCCGCTTTCGGACCTCTTACGGTGACGTCGCTGCTCGGCTCCTCGATACCTCTGCTCGGCGAGAACTGAGCGTTTGCGAGCGTCGAAAAAAAACCTTTTTTGCTTTCCGCGATTATGAGAACCTCGCCTTTCGCAACCGAGTCGATAGCTTGGCTTTCGCTGCTTGGAGTTTTCAGCGAGGGACATTCGACGAAAGAAGCAAAATTCCCGTCAAAATCGGTTCTGTTTATTTTAAGAAGCGGACGGAGTATCATTTCGGAGATATAGTCTCTTGAGGTTATGCCTTTTATGAATATCAACGCAAACCGTTCGCCCGCACTTCCGTTTTCGCGGCAAATAAGATCCTCGCACTCCGAAAATGCGTTCAGCACGGCGTTGCGGAAAATATCAAACTGTGTTTCCATAAAACTCTCCGTTTCTCGAAATTTACATAATTATTTATTTCCAAAAGGATGCAATATTAAACAAATCTATTGACATAATAATTTTGATGTTATAAAATAAACGGGTAAAAATGTGACTTTTCGGAGGTATATTATGGCAAAAGGGAAGAAAAACGGCGGTAAAAGCATCCTTGCGTTGATTTTTTGCATACCGCTTGCGTTTATCATCTATTTTTGGATTTCCTATTCTTCTCATTCGATAACGCTCGGCACAGTCCAAAAAGTGACCGTTTCCGTGCCCTTGACGACCGTCTCGACGACGTATGCTGACGAAAAGACCTTCGAAAACGACGATGAGGTCGACTTTTACGTCGACGTGCTGACGAGCTCTCTTGAGATCAACTCTCCGATGCGCGACGTTTCGGGAGAACGACCGGTTTACATAATGTGTGACCGTGAGGACAAAGAAATCGAGTATAAGCTCTACCCCTCACTCAACCTCTCGGGATGCCTGCTTGTAGGTCCGGAAAACAAGCTCTATGTCCTCGAGACCGAGCGAGCAAAAAAGCTTCTTCTCCGCGATGAGTTCAACTATCTTTATTCGCCCCGATTCCTTCCGACGCTTTTCGTCGTGAACGGAAACGAAAAGCAGGAGGTTTTCCCGACCGAATGTGAATGGAGCTACAACAAAACCGACGGAAAGACTTATAACTACACACCGATAAAATTCGCCTCGGGCGATGAAGCGTATACGATACTCAAAGGATTTGAAAACGGCTTGATCTTCAGCCGTGACGGTATGTCCGAGACCGATAAGCTCGCCGACGTCACGACAGAGATAAAATGCGTTTCGAAAAACGGAACGGAATATCAGATAAAAGACATTTCGGACATCAACCTTACTTCAGACACGTACTTTACGATTGACCTTACTGCCGAATGGAGCAGTATGAACGGCGCAGAGTCCTCGGGCAAGGCGAAGTACAGCTTCGAGCTTCTCTATGACGTTCCCGCAAAGATCGAGCTTTCAAAAACGAAATTCGCCATTGGCGACGTGATGAAGATCAACGCTTCGAATATCAACAAAGACGAGATCATCAAGCTCGAAACGATGCTTGATGTAGACGGAATCGAATTTTCGATGACGGATGATTCAAAGGCGGTCGCATTTATTCCCGTTACCGCAAACAACACCCCCGGTGAATATGTTCTCAAGTTCACGACGGGTATCGAGACCGTGACTGAGAATGTCGTTATAACCGAGCGCAATAACGGTGATTGGACGCCGATATCCATAAATCAGGAACAGTATGACTCGATGCTTTCTCCCGAGAAGCTCGCCGAGCTGAAAGCCGTTTTGTCCGACGTAACCGAAAAACGCCCCGAGAAGAATCATTTCGATCCCTCGAAGGCGAAATTCCTCTCTCCCGTCGGCGACAAAACAGCGAGCTTTATCTTCGGTCAGTCGGTGACGCTTGGTATAACGGGCGCCGAAAGCGGCTCGGGCAACCAGATCTGTGAGGGCGTTGTCTATGAGTTCACGAAAAAGACTGCTGTAAAATCGGTTCAGGCAGGCGAGGTCGTCTATAGCGGCATCCTTGCTCCGACGGGTAATACCGTCGTCGTGTATCACGGTCACGGAGTATACAGCTATTATTACCACCTCGAAAGTGCTTCTGTGAAGCAGGGCGACGTTTTGAAATCGGGCGGTACGATCGGCAACGCAGGCAAGACGGGCTTCACGAACGGCAAGACCGTACTTCATTACGCAATAAGCATCGACGGAACGTTTGTCGATCCCTTGAAATTTATGAAATAACCGAGAAAGAAGGAGCGCTGCGCGCTTCTTCTTTTTTCGTCTTGACAAAAAAGGTACGTGCTATTATAATAAAGATGTAGAGAATACTTCGCGAAAGGAAGATGATTATGAAACGTATTCTGTCGTTTGTTCTTGCCGTTGTTATGATTCTTTTGACGGCTTGTTTGACTGTTTCTGCGGTCGAGGATGACTTCGTTTATACGATTTCTGAAGACGGAACTTATTATATTCTTGTCGAATACAAAGGAACGGCATCCGAGGTCGTCGTGCCGTCGGAGTATGATAATCTTCCCGTGAAGATTATCGGCGAAGCCGCTTTTCAGCACAAAGATTCCATGAAAAAAGTTATTCTCCCGAGTACGATAACCGAGATTCGAACTTATGCGTTTGCTCATTGTTATGAGCTTACCGATGTGAATATACCCTCCGCCGTAACACACATCGGGTCGTGCGCTTTCTCGGATTGCTTTGCGCTTCGCGAGATTGCCGTCCCGTCCTCCGTGCAAAAGGCGGACCTTGACGTTTTTCGCCGTTGTTCGCAGTACCTGAAGATTTATTGCGAGTCCTCTTCTGCGCCCCAGGGTTTCAGCGCTTATTGGATTTCGAGCGCTGCAAATCCCCCGACAGCTTATTGGAATTATTACAAAAGAGGCGACATTGATGCCGACGGAAACTATACTACGGCTGACTATATTCTGGTACGACGTTGCTTTATGGGTACGTATTCTTGCGATAAGTCGGAGGAATTGGCGAGCGACCTTGACTGCGACGGAGAGATCAGCACTTCCGACTACATTATAGTAAAACGCATTTTTATGGGCACTTATACGTTAGGTTAAACAGAAAAAGCTGTTGCGATTTTGCAACAGCTCTTTTTTTATGTGTTTTTGTCGGATATATCACAGCTCGCCCTGACGAGGATCGTGTCCTTTCCGATGCGCTCGATGTCGCGCCACGGAATCGAAATTCGGTTTTTTGACGAAAGGGAAGCGAGCAACCCGTTTCCCGGCAGACAGATGGCACATATCTCTCCTGTACAGGAATTTATCTCGAGGTCGTAGACGCACCCGAGCACACTTCCGTCACGAAGATTAACGACTTGCTTGTTGCGAAGCTCGGAGAATGTGGTCATGACGGTTATCAAAGCAGTATGCATATAAGCCCGCCGCTTCCTTCGTTGATGATACGCTGTATCGTTCCCGCAATCTTCGTTCTTGCATCGTCGGGCATGTGCGCGAGCTTGCTGTTGAGACCTTCGCTGACGAGCTCGTGAAGCGTCTTTCCGAACATATTCGATTCCCAGATGCTCTTCGGGTCTTCCTCGAACTCTTTGAGAAGAAAGCTGACGAGCTCCTCGGATTGGCTTTCTGTTCCGACGATCGGGTTGACCTCGGTTTCGATGTCCGCCTTCATCATGTGAATCGACGGTGCGCTCGCCTTGAGCTTGACTCCGTATCCGCCCGGTTGCTTCACGATTTCGGGCTCTTCGAGGGTGAGGTCGTCGATGGAGGGCATGACGATTCCGTACCCATCGTTCATAACGTCGTCGATAGCCGAGGCGACCTTGTCGTACTTTTTCTTTACGTCGGAAAGCTCGGTCATTATCGTAAGAAGCTCGCGCTCGTTGTGTATGTCAAAACCGCTTTTCTGCCCGAGAATTGAGTAAAATACCGACTCGGGAACCTTTATGCGTATCTTCGCGCTTCCGTTTCCGAGATTAAGACGCTCGAGCTCCGCGCCGATGTCGCCGTCCTCCGAAAAAGCGTTTACTGAATCGTGTATTTCGCCGACTCGTTTCAAATGCGATGCGGTTTTTGAAATTTCCGAATATATGTTACTTTTTATGTCATCGCTGTCGTCAAGAACTCCTATCCAGCTCGGGAGCGAAAAACGGAGCTCGCGGACGGGAAATTCATAAAGCAGTCCTCGCAATATATCTTTTATGTCGCTTTCGCTCATTTCAAGACAGTTCATCGGAAGCACGGGCACGTCATATTCCTGCTCAAGCGATTCGGCAAGAGAAATCGCCTGTGCACTTCTCGGATGTGCACAGTTAAGAACCGTCACGAACGGCTTGCCTAACACCTTCAACTCGGAAATAACCCGCTTTTCCGCATCGATATATGCGTCTCTGCCAAGCTCTCCGATGCTTCCGTCTGTCGTAACGACGATGCCGATCGTCGAGTGCTCGTCGACGACCTTTCTCGTGCCGAGCTCTGCCGCACGCTCAAAAGGAAGCGGTTCCTCCGACCATGGAGTCATGACCATTCTCGGCTGACCGTCTTCGACGAGACCCATCGCGCCCGGCACGATATATCCGACGCAGTCGATGAGCTTCACTCTGCATTCGGTACCCTCGTCAAGCGGGATCTTGACTGCGTTTTCGGGTATGAACTTCGGCTCGGTCGTCATGACGGTTTTTCCCGAGGCGGATTGAGGCATCTCGTCCTTTGCGCGCTCGCGCATGCCTTCGGACTCGATGTTCGGAAGAAGCATGCTTTCCGTGAATCGTTTTATAAGCGTTGATTTACCGGTCCTTACCGGACCTACGACACCAATGTAAATATCGCCGCCGGTTCTTGCGGCAATGTCACCGTATATTCCCATATCGGTCATCTGTGATCCTCCTTGCGTTTTGTTAGATTCTATTCTGCTGAGGCGAGTGTTAGAACATAATTGTTGACAATAATGAAAAAATGTGCTATGTTGAAATTGTATCGTGATATAGTTTTCGCAGGAGGTTTTAGTTATGAAACAGATCAAGAGAATCGGCGTTTTGACGAGTGGCGGTGACGCTCCCGGTATGAATGCCGCTATCCGTGCAGTTACCCGTCTTGCGCTTTACAAGGGCATTGAGGTTATGGGTATCTATAACGGCTATCAGGGTCTTATTGAGGGCAACGTGAAAGAGCTTCACGAACGCGACGTTTCTTATATTATTAACCGTGGCGGAACTATGCTTTATTCTGCCCGCAGTAAAGAGTTTCGCGAGTGGTCGGGCGTTCAGAAGGCGGCGGCAACCTGTGAAAAATACGGCATCGAGGGTATCGTAACCATCGGCGGCGACGGTACTTTCCGTGGAGCCGTTGATCTTACCGATGCGGGAGTTCCCTGTATCGGTATCCCGGCAACCATCGACAACGATATTGCTTCCACGGAGGCGACGATCGGATTTGATACAGCGATGAACACTGTCGTTGACCTCGTAGATAAGCTTCGTGATACGAGCGAGAGCCATGCGCGTTGCACCGTCGTTGAGGTTATGGGCAGAGATGCCGGCGATATTGCGCTCCAGACTTCCATCGCCGTTGGCGCTGTCACTGCTGTCATAAAAGAAATCCCCACCGATTTCGATCAGGTTATCGATAAGATGATTGCCGCGCGTAACGGCGGAAAGCGTAACTTCATAATCATCACCTCCGAGGGTATGGGTAAGGATTACGGCGAAGAGCTCAGTCAGATGATCGAGTCGCGCAGCGGAATCGAATCGAGATTTGCGCGCCTTGCACATATTCAGCGTGGCGGTTCTCCGACCTTGCGCGACAGAGTCCTTGCGACGCAGATGGGATGTGCTGCGGTCGAGAATCTCGTCGACGGTCAGATGAAGCAGGTTATGTGCTTGCGCGGAAATAACATAATTCCTATGGACATCTACGATGCGCTTACCGTCGATAAGCTCATGAAAGGGAAGCTCACCCACGAAGAGATCGAAAAGATCTCGCCCAACAAGTTCTATGATATGAAGCGAATTGTTTCGGACAAACAGGCGCATAAGGACTATCTTAACTACGTTATCGACCATATTACGCTTTAATTTATACGTGAAAAAATCGGTTCGAAATCCAATTGTGAACATTTTGTAAACAAAAATAAAAACTCTTGCATTTATAGAAACACTCTGATATAATCCAAAAAGGTATTATTATGGATTGATTTTAGGAGAGGTGTGCGATGTTGAAGAAACAGTATGGCATTCCCGAATTGAATATAATCACGTTTGACATAAAAGACGTTATTACTCACTCGATTGCTACCGAAGACGGCGATAACATCATCGACGGTGATGATACGGGTTGGTTCAGCATCCGTCCCGACGGAACGATAACGACTCCTTGGGGCACGGTTTGATAACGAGCTTTTAGGTCTTTTCGCGATTCAAAAAAGGTTTTTAACAGCCATACGGAGGTATGGCTGTTTTTTTGTGAAAAAATAATTAATTCTTGTCAAAAACGCCGCTCATAGATTGACACCCGATAAAGGTTATGTTATAATAACTCGGATAATGTTTTTTGGGAGAAAAATGCATGAGAGATAACCGAAAACCTACCCCCGAAATCGCTGAGGAAGGACTTTTTATCGGCAGAAACGCCGTCATGGAGTTGCTTCGCAGCGGCCGTACGGTTGATAAGATATATATAAAAAATGAGGCAAACGAGGGCGTTTTGAGCGTCATCCGCGGGAAAGCGACTGAAAAGCGTATTCCTGTCGTTGAGACCGACGCGAGAAGACTTGACCGTCTTGCTCAAGGCGGTGTGCATCAGGGCGTTATTGCCGTTGCGGCGGAAACCGATTATCTTTCCGTGGACGAGCTTCTTTCTCTTACTGCTGAAAAAGGCGAAAAGCCCTTTTATCTCATTTGCGATTCGATCAACGATCCCCACAATCTCGGCGCACTCATAAGAAGTGCGAATTGCGCGGGTCTTAACGGTGTTATTATCCCAAAACGCCGCGCCGTCGGAGTTAACGGAACCGTTGCGAAATCAAGCGCAGGCGCGGTTTTCGCGATGCCGATCGCAAGAGTCTCCAACCTTGCCAACGCGGTCAAAACGCTCAAAGAAAACGGCGTTTGGATCTGGGCTGTGGAAGCAGGCGGAAGACCTTATTATGAACAGGATTTCAAAGGAAGCTGTGCGTTGATCCTCGGAAGCGAGGGTGAGGGCGTGAGCGACCTTTTGAAGAAGGAAAGCGATTTTATTGCGGGTATCCCGATGTTCGGAACCGTTAATTCATTGAACGTATCTGCCGCGGGCGCGATCGTTATGTTTGAAGCGGCAAAACAGCGCAATTCTTAAAAAGTATTAAAAAGCAGGTGAAAATGATGCCTAACCAAAAGGGCGAAAAACCCTCTGTGGATATACTTTCACTTCTCCGCGAAGCGCAGGAAAAGAACTGCGAGGATATGAACGCGGAGGTTTTGTCGCGCAATTCCGAGCTCGAAAAGACGGTCGTTGCGCCGTCCGAGCCGGCAAAAAAACCGCGCACGAAAATCACAAAAAGAATAAACGCCGAAACGGCTGAACTTATAGATCAATACAGCGCTCACAAAGACGAAAAACCGTTGAGCGATACTCAAAAGCTGCGCATAAAACTCGCCGAGCAAAACGAGAGCTCGGAGCTTTTGGGCTACCTTGCCGAGGAAAACTCGGGCGGTACGAGCAAACGCGTCGAAAAGCTCTATGAGATGATCAACGACGCCAAGACTCAGACGATTTCCGATGCAAAAAAAGTTCCGCCGAAAGGTGTGAACGCGTCCCGTTTTTCCGACGAAACTCCCGATATAGACAACGAAGAATATACTCAGGAGCAGATGTTCCCTCTCGGTGACACGCTCCATTTCGAGTCGGCGTCTGACGACCATGAGGTTGCGAGCTTTGATTCCGACTATGAACACCTTACCGAAAAGGTCACGAACCGTGAGCTTCAGTTTGAAAACGAGGGCGAGACCGAGGGTCAGGTAAGATTTACCGATGACGATAACCTTCCTCTTGTCGAGGACGACCTTGACGAGACGGATATCAACCTCCGACTCGCGTTCGATATGATGGATGACGAGGACGGCGCTCTCGAAAAAATCGCAGAGAGAAACCGTATCAAGAGCCGAAAGGAACGCCGCGAGCAGGAAGCGGAAAGCACCCTCAAGTATACTTCCCGAGAGCAGAATTCGGTCGTTGCTTCGCGCTATCGCAAGCGTATCAGAAAGTCGCTTCTGCGTATAATTCTCATTTCGTTGCTTTCCTTGGGTATACTTTTCCTTGAGCTTGCAACGAATGACAGCTCGCTCCATTCCGACTTCACCCGTCAGGGAAGCTACGGTATTCTTTATATACTTATTGACCTTCAGCTTCTTTTCTTCATCGGACTTCTTATGCTCGATTCCGTCCGCGACGGCATCAGCGCGCTTTTCCGATTACAGCTGAACACGAACAGCTTGCTCGCGGTCTCTTTGTTCTTCGCGGCGGCTTATTCGCTCGTTCTTCTCTTTACCGAACCGCAGTCTCCCGATATTCGCCTCTATAACCTACCTGCGGCGTTTGCGTCGCTTTGCGCTTCGGTTTCGGACTATATGTGCGCGCGTAAGGACTACCGTTGCTTCCGCATCGTTGCTTCAAAGCGTGCAAAATATACTGCGTGTGCGCTTTCGGGCGGTACGAGAGAAGCGGACGAATTTTACAAATATCTTTTTGAAGACAGCGATATTTATACGGTAAAACGTGCCGGATTTGTTGACGGCTTCGTTGAAAGAACCGAAAAACGCTCGAAATTCGAGGATGTTCTCAACTTCCTCGTTCCGCTTGTGTTTGTTGCAGGCGCGGCGTTGTTCATAACCTTGAGCGCGATGGGCAGCGATATGGTTGATGCTTATGCGTCGTTTTCAATCATAATAGCTGTCAGCGTTCCCGCTACGTCGTTCTTCATGGTGACCTTGCCCGTGGTTTCCGCTAACCGCGTGGGCAAAAAGCACTCCACCGCGTTCGTTGGTAACGCGATTGCTGAGGAATATTCAACCGCGTCGGTTCTTTCGTTTGCCGATACGGAGGTCTATCCCGCAAATTTGGTAAAAATCACAAACATCCGTATGTACGGTGATTACCGTATCGACGCGGTCATAACCGACCTCGCAAAGCTTTTCAGCTATGTCGGAGGCCCTCTTGCGAAGGTTCTTTCCGCGACGCTCAGCGGTCAGTTCGAAAAACCCGAGATGATTCGTATTATTGAGAGCGCAAACGACGGACTTTGCGTTGCCATGAACGGTCACAATTACTTCCTCGGAAAACGCTCTTATATGCGCCGTTACCGCTTCGACGCTCCTGTTGATGACGGTGACGAGGCGTACGAAAACGGCGTCGGCTCGATCATGTACGTCGTTATCAACGAACAGATTGCCGCAAAGCTCTACGTTAAGTATTCGATCAACCCGCTTTTCGATGCTTTGCTGAAGGATATGTACAAAGCAGGCCTCTGCCTCGGCGTAAAGACGCTTGACCCGAATATAAGTAACGACCTCATCAACCGAAGCATCAAGTTCCGCAAGTGCCCGATATCGGTTCTCCGCGGAGACGATCCTGCGGACGTTGCGGGCGAGATCGAAAGGGTAGACAGCGGTGTCGTTTGTAATTCCACTTTGCACAACTTCCTCAAGATGTTCGCACTTTGCGATAAAACGCGCCACATCACGAAAACGAACGTTATCATCACGATCATCAGTGTTATCCTTTCTTTCGTGACCGTTTCGTTCCTTGCGTTGACGGGTGCTATCGGTGCCGTAACCTCCTTGCACGCCGTTGCGTTTCAGCTTTTCTGGTTGTTACCTGTCTGGTTGATATCATTTTTGATGATGTAAATTCACTAAACTTGAAAAAATTTGGTGATTTGTCATAAAAAAGATGAAATTGTACTTGATTATTTGTTCTTTGTAATATATAATACATTCATGTATCATAATTACCGGAGGATAATATCATGGCTAAGTTTTCGTCTTCTCAAATCAGAAATATCTGCCTTGTCGGTCATAGCGGCGACGGTAAAACTTCTTTTGCCGAAGCAATGCTCTATCTCGCCAAGGTAACCGATAGACTCGGAAAACCTTCCGAGGGCAACACAGTCTGCGATTTTGATCCCGAAGAAATTAAAAGAGGTTACTCGATTTCCACTTCTCTCGCTAGCTTGGAGTGGAAAGGTACAAAAATCAATATTCTTGATGCTCCCGGTATGTTCGGCTTCGCCGGTGAAGCAAAAGCGGCTGCTGCCGTTGCGGCAAGTACGGTCATCGTTGTCGATGCAAAAAGCGGCTGCAAGGTAGGTACTGAGCTCGCATGGGAAGTATCTGCAGGTAAGCCGAAGGCATTCTTCGTCAACAAGATCGACGATGAAAATTCGAACTTCGAAGCGACCTTTAACGGCTTGCGTGATCAGTTCGGCACTTCTGTTTGTCCTTTGCTCATTCCTTTTAACGAAGGCACGGGCGAGGTAGGTCTTTATAACCTTATCACGAACGAAGTTTTCACTTGCGAAAAGAAAACAGGAAGACGTATCGAAATAGCTCTTCCCGAAAAATATCAGGCGATGATCGATTCCTACAAAGGAGCGCTCGTCGAGTCTCTCGCTCTTACGAGTGAGGAATTGATGGAAAAATTCCTTATGGAAGAGCCCTTCACCGAAGAAGAAAAGCACGAAGCGCTCAACCGCGGCTTGCTCAGCGGTGATATCGCTCCCGTGTTCTGCGGCTCTGCGACCGATCTCGCAGGTATCAGATTCTTCCTTGACACCGCTGCAGCTTCTTTCGTTTCTCCTCTCGATATTATGAAATATGCCGATGAAAACGGCGAGACTCAGCTCTTTGTGTTCAAGGTTCTCGCTGACAGCTTCGGCAAGAAGATTTTCTTCAAGGTTATGAACGGTTCTTTGAAAAAGGATCAGGTTCTAAACAACATTACAACAGGCCAGCAGGAAAAATTCTCGAAGATATGTATCTCTATCGGCAAGAAAGAGATCGAAGTTGACGAGCTCGTTACCGGCGATATCGGTTATGCCGTAAAACTCGTTAATACCGGAGTAAACGACACCTTGAGCAACAGCCCTGCAGGCAACGAATTCACGAAGATCGAATTCCCCTCGCCTTATTACACGATGGCGATCAAACCCGTTTCCAAGAACGACGAAGATAAGGTTTCTCAGGGTATCATCAAGATCCTTGAAGAAGATCCCACGCTTCGTTACGTAAATAACGCTGAGACAAAGCAGATCACGATTTCGGGTATGGGCGATATCCATCTCGACGTAGTTTGCGCAAAACTCAAATCTCGTTACGGCACCGCTGTTGAGCTTTCCGAGCCGAAGATCGCGTACCGCGAGACAATCAAGAAGAGCATTCAGGTCGAAGGTAAGCACAAGAAGCAGTCGGGCGGTTCGGGCCAGTACGGTCACGTTAAGATCACCTTCTCTCCCGGTGAGGAAGAAGGACTTACCTTTACTCAGAGCGTTGTCGGCGGTAACGTACCGAAGAACTTCTATCCTGCGGTTGAAAAGGGCTTGCAGGAAGCGATGCTAAAAGGCGTACTTGCGGGATTCCCCGTTGTCGGCTTGAAGGCGGACTTGTTCGACGGTTCTTATCACCCCGTTGACTCGAACGAAATTTCGTTCAAGCTCGCTGCGAAGCTCGCTTACAAAGAAGGTCTCCCGAAGGCGAGCCCCGTTATTCTCGAGCCCGTCGGAACTCTCAAATGTACGATTCCGACCGCTTACTCGGGTGATATTATGGGTGACGTAAGCAAACGCCGCGGCAGAATTATGGGTATGAGCGAAAGTACCCGTAAGGGCTACACTGTTATTGAAGCAGAAATTCCTTCTGCAGAAATGACCGTCTATGCAGTTCAGCTTCGCGCTATGACTCAGGGCAGAGGTTCTTATACCTTCGAATTTGTAAGATATGAAGAAGCTCCCGCTGAAGTAGCACAAAAGGTTATTTCCGAAGCGAAGAAGAACGAAGAAGAATAATTTTGAAAATTTTCCGAGCGGGCGGAACCGTCTGCTCGGGAAGAAATAAGACAGATTCCGAAAAGTGAGGCACTCAAATGAAAATTAATGCAAAAATGATCCGTCGTGTCGCGATGATGCTCGGATTGGTAATGATGATGGCGGTCGTTCTTTCCGCTTGCGTCAATACCGACGACGTTCCCGAAATCATGGACACAAGCTTTGTGAACCAGACGTCTGACGTTGATACCGACGTTTCCGAAGACAGAGATCTTTCGACAGAACCCGGTCATACCGACGCTCCCGTTGTTACCGATGTTATCAACATCACTCCCGACACGGTTGCTATCAGCGGTACTTGTGAAGAAGGCGCGGTCATCCGCGTTACCGGTGGCGCTGAAGAAGTTATTACCGCTTCGACAGACGGCTATTTCGTTATCAAAGTTGACCTTCCTTACAAGAACAACCTCTTGAAGATCACCGCAAAGGTTGAAGGCGAAGAGGAATCGAAGGTTTGGGAAGAGGTTGCAAGATTTAACGCTACCGCTGATACCCGTCTTGACGGCAACAGCGTTTCCGTAGGCGTTGATTCTCTCCTTTATTTCGACAAGACTGTTGCTGATACGAACGGCGAGAATTTGTACACAGAATCTCAGCTTTCGAAGATCAAGAACCTCGTTTCCGATAATATGAATGCATATTTCAGCAAATCGAGCGGTAAAGAGGTTGAGATGATCTACGTTCTCATCCCCAACTCCACCACGATCTATCCCGAGGTTTATCCCGAAGGACTTGTTGAAAAGCCCGCTACGACCGTTTACGATCAGGTTCTCAAAACCTTGAAGAACACCAGAACCACAGTCGTTGATATGCGCGACGTATTCAAGAACCTCGCAAACGACGAAACCGTTAAGTCAAAGGGCGGTCTCTATCGTGTTACCGATAGCGCACTTACCGACTTCGGCGCTTATCTTACTTACAACGAGATCATGAAAGTCGTTTCGACTCGTTTCCCCGAAGCTGCTGCAAAGAAAGAAGCTGACTTCGATTGGAACAAGGTTGAAGCACTCGGCGGTAATCTCGTAAATTACCGTGAGCTTAACAACAAGGTTATCACCGAAGAAATCGTTTCCGCAACTCCCAAGTTCATGGATAACGAGCTTCTCGCTGATATCACCGCAGTTATTAAGTACGAAGATCTTGAAGCAAAGGACTACAACTACTTCACGACCATAAAAGACGATGAGACCAAAGGCATCGCCGAACGTCTTGTTTTCGAGACCGCACGTGAAAATCTCCCCGATGCAATCATCTACCGTGATTATGCATCTCTCTCCTTCGCTGATATCCTCGCTGAACGCTTCAACAATTCTGTTTTCGAAGCAAGCGGAAACTTCACTTTCGATGCTTCGAACATCGCACAGTATTATCCTGACTATGTTATCTTCGTGATTTCCGAAGAAAACATGGATACCGCTTTCGGAATCAACGGTTAAAAAACAAGATCCTCCCGATTTTTCGGGAGGATTTTTTTCGCTGTATGAAGTAAAAAAGGGTTGCGTTTTTGATAACTTCGGGTTATAATAAATCATATAACGAAAACGGCGGTGATGTTGTTGAATATATTGCATATGAAATATGCGGTTGAGGTTGCAAAGCTCGGCTCGCTCAGCAAAGCGGCGGAATCCCTGCTTATCGCGCAACCGAACATCAGCCGTTCCATAAAAGACCTCGAGTCCGACCTTGGTATAACTATCTTCAACCGTACCGCAAAGGGTATGACCCTCACGCCGGAGGGCGAGGTATTTATCGGCCACGCACAGAGTATTTTGAATCGCATCGACGAGGTCGAAACGCTTTACAAGCATCCGTCCGCACCGAAAAGGAAATTCTCGGTCTCTTCCGTAAAAACGGGATACGTTTTTTCGGCAGTCTCGAGATTTTTGAAGAGCGTTTCTGATGAACCGATCGAGATCACTTTCAAAGAAACCAACTCTCAAAAAACGATAACCAACGTTCTCTCAAACGACTCGAGATTCGGCATCATCAGATGCTATGATGATAACGAAGTTTTCATAAAGTCGATGCTCAACGAAAAGGGACTTGCGTTTGAAACACTTGCAGAGCTCGAATTCGTCGTCGTTCTCAACAACGCAAATCCGCTCTCGAAACGTGACGTCGTTTCGTACAGCGATCTCTGCGGGCTGATTGAAATTACCGACACAGAGTATAGCTCGGTGTCCAAAAACGCAAAAGAGATGCCTTTTGACGCGAATTGCCGTGTTGTTCTCTCCGAGGGAGTCGACAAGCTCGAGCTCCTTTCCGAGAACGATGCTTCGTTTGCGTTCTGTGCTCCCGAGCCGAACCGCGTTCTTGAAAAATACGGACTTTCGCAACTTGCCTGCTCGGAACAGAAAAAGACCTGCATAGACCTCTTGATCTATCAAAAGGATATGAAATTCTCAAAGCTGGATAAATCGTTCCTTACGTTGCTGAAGGAATCAAAAACCGAATATTTTAACTAAAAAAAGGAGATGCTTCCTGCTTGAAGCATCTCCTGATTTTTTTTATTTCTTGTAATGAACGTGAAGTAACTCGTGAACCTTGTCCTTGAGTATATCGTTGTAGATATTATCAAGAATAGGGTTGTCTTCCGCACGGCGAATGCTGAGAAGCCGATCGTAATTGTAGATCCCCTCGGTTCGCGATCCCTTGCGGGCGTTGTCAAACGGCTGACCGCCTCCGTTCACGCAACCGCCGGGACACGCCATGATTTCGATGAAATCAAAATGCTCGCCTTCTTTTACGCGGTTGAGAACCTTTTCTGCGTTGCCGAGACCGCTTACAACTGCGATCTTGAGCTCTTTATCACCGTGATTAACGGTGAACTCTTTGATGCCCTCGCTGCCTCTCTGACCCGCATTTGCGATGTGGAGGAGGGAAGTGCGGGACTTGTTTTCCGACACACGGCGAAGCACCGCTTCGGTCACACCGCCCGTAACGCCAAAGATAACGCCTGCGCCGGAAATGGTTGCAAAAGGCATATCGATGGATTCGGGCTCGAGCTCATCAAAAATGACGCCCGATTCTTTTATCATAAGTATCAATTCCTGCGTTGTGATGACCGCATCAACGTTGGGATTTCCGTCAACCTTGAACTCGTCGCGATCCGCTTCGAATTTCTTCGCGGTACAAGGCATAACCGCAACGTGGAACATCTTCTTCTCGTCTTTCTTTGCGCGTTCTTTGAGAACCGACGCCATCATCTGCATGGGAGAACGGCAGGTGGAGACGTTGTCGAGGAATTCGGGGAATTTCTTTTCGCAGAACTGAATCCAACCGGGACAGCAGGATGTGATAAGCGGAAGATTCTTGTTTTCCTCAAGGCGGTTAATGAACTCGTTGGTTTCCTCGATAACCGTGAGGTCTGCGCTGAGAGTCGTGTCGTAAATTTCATCGAACCCGATTCTGCGAAGCGCCGCAACGATCTTGCCCATAACGTTCGAGCCGTCGGTCACGTTGAGCTCCTTGCCGATCGCAACGCGAACCGCAGGCGCGATCTGAACCGTCGTTTTTACGTTGGGATCGTCAATTGCCGCCCATACCTTCGGGATGTGATTTTTAATAACGATAGCGCCCGTCGGACAGACCACGGCACATTGACCGCAACCGACGCAGGGCGATTCCGCAAGAGGTTTTCCGAACGCGGTACTGATAACCATCTTTGAGCCCCTGTGCGCGAAGTCGATAGCGCCGACTTTCTGAATCTCGTTACAAACGCGAACGCAGTCGCCGCAGAGGATGCACTTGCCCGAGTCACGCACGATGCAGACCGAGCTCGTGTCGTCGTTTTTCGTGGATTTCGCACGGTTGGGGAAGCGGACTCCCTCGATGTTAAATCTCATCGCGAGGTCCTGCAGCTTGCATTTGCTGTTGTTTTCACAAGTCGTGCAATCACGGCAATGGTTAGCCAGAAGAAGCTCAAGAATGTTCTTGCGGTATCTGCGGAGACGTGCGGTGTTGGTTCTGACCTCCATTCCTGCGCGGGGAGGGGTACAGCACGCCGCATCAAGTCCGCCTCTCGAGTTTTCGACCATACACATACGGCAAGCGCCGTAGATGGAAAGCTCGGAATGATAGCAGAACGTGGGCATTTTTATGCCGATTTTATGACAAAGCTCAAGAATGTTCTTTTCGCCGTTTATCTCGACGGGAATCCCGTCGATCGTCATGAATTGTTTTTCTTTCATTATCAACCCTCCTTGATGGCCTTGAACGCACACGAATCAATACAGCTTCCGCAACGGATGCAGGTATTGAGATCGATGGAGAACGGCTCTTTTATCTTGCCGCTGATTGCGTTGACGGGGCACTGTCTTGCACACTTGCTGCATCCCTTACAAAGCTCGGGATCGATGTAGATGCGCTTCAGCTTCTGGCAAGCGCCCGCAGGGCATCTCTTTTCATAGATGTGCGCTTCATATTCATCACGGAAGTTTTTGATCGTGCTGACGACAGGGTTGGGTGCGGATTTTCCGAGTCCGCAGAGCGCGGTGTTGGAAATCGTATCCGCAAGCTCGAGAAGAAGCTCGATGTCTCCGTCTTCTCCTTCGCCCGCAACGATCCTTTCGAGAATTTCGAGCATTCTCTTCGTGCCTTCGCGGCAGGGAACACATTTACCGCAGGATTCGTTCTGGGTAAAGTTCATGAAGAATCTCGCAACCTCGACCATGCAGGTGTTCGAGTCCATAACAACGAGACCGCCCGAGCCGATCATCGCGCCGACCTTTTTAAGTGTATCGAAATCGAGGGGGAGATCAAGGTGCTCTTTCGTAAGACACGCGCCCGAGGGACCGCCGATCTGAACCGCCTTGAACTCACCGTCACCCTTCATACCTCCGCCGATCTCAAAAATGATCTCGCGGAGCGTCGTTCCCATAGGAACCTCAATAAGTCCGGTGTTTGCGATGTTACCCGTAAGCGCAAACGCCTTCGTGCCCGAGTTCTTGGGAACACCGATGCCGAGGAACCAGTCCGCGCCTTTTTCGATTATTTCTGCAACATTTGCGTACGTTTCAACGTTATTAAGTACCGTGGGCTTGTCAAAAAGACCGTTTTCAACCGTTCTCGGGGGCTTGACCCTCGGGAAACCGCGCTTGCCCTCGATAGAAGCGGTAAGCGCCGAGCCCTCACCGCAGACGAACGCGCCCGCACCGCGGTTGATACGCATACGGAACGAGAAGTCCGTGCCGAGTATGTTATCACCGAGCAACCCGAGCTCTTCGGCTTGCGCGATAGCGTTGCGGAGACGTGCAACCGCGAGAGGATATTCTGCTCTGACGTAAATATAACCCTCGTTTGCACCGCACGCGATACCTGCGATCATCATGCCCTCGAGCATTCTGTGAGGGTCACCCTCCATGATACTTCTGTCCATAATCGCGCCGGGGTCGCCCTCGTCACCGTTACAAACGACGTATCTCTGGGGTTCTTTTTGACGTTTTACCTGTTCCCATTTTTTGCCGGTCGGGAAACCGCCGC
>JAZRRU010000083.1:0-11503 GCA_045651025.1 Eubacteriales bacterium | reverse complement strand
ATGAATTTCCAGCACGTTTTGTCGAAAAATTTAGCAAAAAACTGTTTCATTTTTCTTCTCCGATGAATTTTATGAGTAGAGTATAACATATAGCGCAATTTTTTGCAAGGAAAAGAAAAACAAACCCCGAAAAATCGGAGTTTGTTTCTTGGTGACCCGTAGGGGAGTCGAACCCCTGCCTTCGCCGTGAGAGGGCGACGTCTTGGCCACTTGACTAACGGGCCGTATAACAAGCGAGATATAATATACCACAACATTTTTTATTTGTCAATAACTGAAACCGCATTTTCCTTGCAAATAGTTAAGATATATGTTATACTCTACTCATAAAATTCATCGGAGAAGAAAAATGAAACAGTTTTTTGCTAAATTTTTCGACAAAACGTTCTGGAAATTCATTCTCGTCGGAATTGCGAACACTATTTTCGGTTATGGCATCTCGCTTCTTTTTTTGAACGTGTTCCATTTCGGACTTTGGGTGTCCTCCGCCGCGGACTACGTTTTCGGAAGCATATTGAGTTACTTTCTCAACAAATTTTTCACTTTCAAGAACGACGGCAAAGCAAAACAGACCATCCCGAGATTTGTTCTCAACATCGTTATCTGCTACGTCGTTTCCCTCGGCATCGCACAGCCGTTGGTCGAATATATCCTCAAATCGCAAAGCGAAATCATCCGCGACAACTGTGCTTTGCTCGTCAGCAAGGGACTTTTCATCGCGCTCAACTACATCGGTCAGAGATTTTTTGTGTTCAGAAACACAGAAGATTAAAGGAGTTTCATCGTGAAAAAAACATTAATTTTAATTCTCACCGCCATCCTCGTTTTCACTTCGGTTTTTTGTGTTTCCTGCACGGAGGAAAAAGAAATTGACATCGACGGAAGCGAGGTCTCGAGAAAAGAAGACTCTGCAAACAAGCTCCCTGCAAAAATCAAGATCGGTTCTTACAACATCGGTCACACAAGATATGTGAAATACGACATAAAGAAGATCGCCGATGAGATAAAAGCACTCGACCTCGACGTCGTGGGTATTCAGGAGGTTGACCGCTACGCCGAAAGATCGCAATATAAAGATATGGTTGCTGAACTCGTGCGTTACACCGGAATGCCGTTCTGTGAGTATTTTGAGGCGCTCACCCTCGACGGAGATGAAGCGAAATACGGTCAAAAAGGTCAGTACGGTCTCGTTATCCTCTCGAAATACCCCATCAAGAAACCCGAGGTCATCAAGCTCGACTGTCCCTCTATCGAACAGCGCATTGTAGCGCACGCAACCCTCGCCATCAAGGGCAAGGACGTTGAGTTTTACAACACCCACCTTTCGTTCGAGAACAACGCCGTCAGAAAAAATCAGTTCGAGACGCTCAAGAATCTCGTCGAAGGCAAGAAGAGCTGTATCATCACGGGCGACTTCAACATCGCGACCGCAAAAGAGTTTGAGGCAATCCCCCTCAAGCGCATCAACGCAAGCGAAAAGACGTTCATCACCTATCCCGAGGACAACCTCCCTCTCGACAACATCTTCTACACCGAGGATTTCAAATTCATCAAAAGCGATATGAGCGTTACGGGCAACTCCGACCACAACCTCATCTACGCAGAATTTGAACTTCAGCCGTAAAACAGCACACAAAAAAGGGCATCGTTTGATGCCCTTTTGTTTTTCATTATTTTAAGAAATTGGGTGTTTTTTGAGCGATTCGACGATAGAAAAAGCCACAAAATCGAGGTTTTCAAGAACTTTTTCATCGAAAACTCTCCTTTTCTTATTTATCTTCGAGTTTTTTGAGATCCTCGCTGACTTCCTCTTTGACTCTTATCGTACCGATGACCTTGAGCTCGCTCTTGCCGAAAATCTTCACGGACTGGTCGTTGTTCATCTTGACCTTTATTTTACCCGTCAAGAAGCTGCTCTCTACGATAACGCCTCTGCCCTTCGGGGTGTCAACGATCGTGTCGACCTTCGGGAAGGTTGCGTATTCACGCTCGTAGGTATCGTGCTCGAAGCGCAAGCAACACATAAGACGTCCGCACGCACCGCTTATCTTCGAGGAAGAAAGCGAAAGGTTCTGTTCTTTCGCCATTTTTATCGAAACCTGTGCAAAATCGGGGAGGAAGGTGTTGCAGCAGAAAGGTCTGCCACAGCTTCCGAGACCGCCGAAAAGCTTCGCCTCGTCACGAACGCCGATCTGGCGGAGCTCGATTCTCGTGCGGAAAACGCCCGCAAGGTCTTTTACGAGTTCACGGAAGTCAACTCTGCCGTCAGCGGTAAAATAGAAGCAGAGCTTTGCGTTATCGTGAGTATATTCAACGTCGACGAGCTGCATCTCGAGCCCGTTTTTCGCGACCTTTTCCTGCCAGATAGGTCTTGCTCTTTCTTCAAGCTTGCGGTTCTCGGCGTTGCGTTCGTCGTCCTCTTTCGTCGCTTTGCGAAGAATGGGCTTGAGCGGGAACACGACCTCGGACTCGCCGACGAGCTTGTTTCCGAGCGCGACTTCGCCGTATTCAACACCGCGGACCGTCTCGACGATAGCGTGCTCGCCCTTTTCGAACTTGATATCGTTCGGCGCGAAGTAATAGATCTTTCCGCCGTTTCGGAACTTGATTCCGACGACCTCGATGTTCTTCACTTCCTCGGAAACGGGAGCTTCGGGCTGGGGCTCATAGTCGAACATATATTTACGCTCGGGCTCGGGCTCGGGAACAAATCCCGTTCCGAACTCGGGCTCGGGTTTTACGTTCGCAGGGGTCTTTTCCAAAATCTCGCCCGATTCGTTCGGCTTGTTATCGGGCTTGCGGTGGCGGGGGCGGTTGCCGTTCCTGCCGTAACGGTGATTGTTACGGCGACCGTTGCCGTTGCGGTTTCCGCCGTTGTTGCCGTTATTTCCGTTTTTATTCGTTTTTTCGTTATTACGTTCGTTTTCCATAACTTATTCTCCGTATATTTTATCTTGCCGCCGCGGCGACAAGGTCGATGATTAACTTTGATGCGGAAGCGGTAACGTTTGCGTTCTTCTCAAGAGATTGCGAGCAGACCGCCGCGCATTCGCCCATTCTTGCAAGAGCGCGTTTCGATGCGCCCGAGACAAGATTTGCACATTCGTCGGAAGAAAAAACGTAGCTGTTTTTGATTCCGTATTTTGACTTCAACGCGCCGTTTACGATCGCGACGAACTCAAAAAGTATCGCTTGAAGCTGTTCGCGCTTAAACTTCGGAGCCAACAGCGCAAGTCCGAGCTCGTAAGATTTTTTTTGAAGCGCAAGCGCGAGTATCTTTTCGGCTTTTGCTCGAGTGGTTGCGCTTGATTTCGAGAGGTAATTTTCCGCCGCGCCGAGATTTCCGCCCGCGGATTCGACCGCCATCCTGAGCTCATCCGGTCTTACCGTCGGGTTCTTCTCGCGGAGCTTTTCCTCAAGCTCAAGCTCACGCATACCGTCGAGATGAATCCGCTGACCGCGCGAGAGCACCGTCGGCAAAAGTGACGAACGGCTCTCGGTAAGAAGAAAGATTGCAACCGTTTCCGGCGGTTCTTCGAAAAGCTTCAAAAGAGCGTTTTGCGATTCCTCGCGAAGCTTGCCCGCGTTAGCAACAATAAAAATCTGACGGTCGGAGTCGTTCGGCTTGAGTGTCGACTTTCGTATCAGCTCGCGCACGTCCGCGATCTGCGCCGTTTTTTCGTCGCCGATGATATGAATATCGGGATGACCTTGCGACAGCGCCTTGCGGCAGCTTTCGCAATATCCGCAGGGCTTGTCCGACTCGGTACAAAGCATCGTGCGCGCACATTCGAGCGCAAAATCGAGCTTTCCGATGCCCGATGCACCGTCAACGATATATGCATGAGAGCAAAGTCCGTTTTTCGCTTTCGACGAAAAGAGACGTAATTCATCGGTATTATACATCGGTCCTCCGAAATTCATCGTCAAATTAATCTTTCTCATCATTATAATACCACAAAATTTACAATAAGAAAAGAGATTTTCGGAAAAATAATTTGACAAACATATAAAAAAGTTATAAACTTATAAGGATAAAAAATTATTAATCTAACTTTATACGGAGGATTTCGATATGAGCATCATCGTCGGTATTGACGTCGGAGGAAGCACCACGAAGATCGTCGGTTTTGACGGCAAAAAGCTTCTCTCTCCCCTGCTCGTAAAGGCGAACGATCCGATTGCTTCGGTCTACGGCGCTTTCGGAAAATTCACGAGTGACAACGGAATCAATCTTTCAGATATCAAGAAGGTTATGGTCACGGGCGTGGGCTCGGCTTTCCTCGGCAACAACATCTACGGCATCGAAACCGTCCACGTGAACGAATTTCTTGCGAACGGGCTCGGCGGTCTTTATCTCAGCGAAATGAAAGAAGCCGTGATCGTCAGCATGGGTACGGGAACGGCGTACGTATATGCAAACTCCGAAACTGCCGAATACTCCCATCTCGGCGGTACGGGTGTCGGCGGCGGTACGCTCGTCGGACTCGCAAACAAGATGCTCGGCATCCATTCGGCTCAGCACGTTGCGGAGCTTGCGCAGGACGGCGACCTCAAAAACATCGACCTTCGTATCTCGGATATTACACAAAACGACATCAGCCCCACCCTTACGGGCAACGCGACCGCTTCGAACTTCGGTAACGTGAGCGACCTTGCAACCCGCGAGGATTTTGCTCTCGGGCTTGTCAACATGGTATATGAGACCGTTGCGATGCTCGCAATCTTCTCGGCGAGAATGAAAAACATCAACGACATCGTTCTCATCGGCAATCTCTCGATCCTTCCTCAGGCGGAAAGTATTTTCGACCGACTCGAGAAGATGTTCGGAATCAACATCATTATTCCCGAAAACTCGGCATACGGCACGGTTATCGGCGCGGCGCTCGAGGGTTTGAACCAATCAAGCGAAAACAGGTGAAATTATGGCTGAAAACACAAGATGGAATAAAAAGATCTTCGCGCTTCTTCTCAACGAAGCGAAGGGCGTCCGCTCTTGGCGTCAGTTCGCGATGGACTGTGACATAAGCTACGTCCAGATGCGAAAGCTCGCGCTCGGGGAGCAGGAAAATCCCCCGCGCCCCAAGCTCATACGCAAGGTTGCGGCTCACGCGTTCGGCGAGATTGACCTCGAGGATCTCATGTTCGCCGCGGGCATTCACATCGGCGAATCAAAAGTCGGTCGTTCCGACTCACCCGATGCCGACAACCCCTATGAAAGATACCGTTCTCTTTCGGTGAAAGACCGCAAAACCGTCGATAAATTTATCGATTTTCTGATTTCTGAAGCAAATTCCGAAGAAACGTAAATTAAAACATAACCAAAAGTGCAATAATAAGAACGAAAATGTCGTTCTCGCTCTCGGAATCGAGCAGAAGCAGAATCCCGATTCCGATAAGTATAAGATCGTCAAGCTGAAGATTGCGGAGAAAATCAAGTCCGAACCCTGTCCTCTTCTCGACGTGGGCGACCTCTGCTACTTCGGGCTCTTTTTCCGCCTCGCGCGGGAAATCATCGCGGGAACGCGACTCGTTGTATTCCCTCTCGAAGTTGTAAAGCTGTCCTTCGCTTCTTATTCCGCCGAAATCACGGCTATACATCTCTTCCCCTCACTTTCTGAAATTTTTCATCATTGATGCGACGGCGAGCGCTTTCATCAACGCATCGACCTTCCCGCGCTTTTCCTCGCGCAGGAGCGGTTTTAACGAGCTGAGAAGCGCAACTCTCGGGTCGTTCTGCATCGGCAGAAGATTTTGCCCGACGGTCGACAGAAGATCGGGGCTGAAGCTTGCCGTCTCCTGTTTCGGCTCGGTTCTTTGCGGTTGGTCTGCGGGAACTCCGCCGAGATTCGACGCAATTGCCGAGATTTTTGCCATCGCTTCGGGGTCCGAAAGCACGGTTTTCAGCTTTGATGCAAAATCACCGTCCAACGTCTGCACCTCGTTCGCGGAGAAGCTTCATTATCTCCTCGCTTTTCTCTTTGTCGACCGAGTTCAGGAGCGCCTGCGCCTCCTCGGGAGATATCTGCGCGAGCTTCTTTTTCAAAAATTCGGGGTTCGAGAACATCGCTTCGGCGCGCGCAGAGCTTGCCCCTGCCGCTTCGGCAATCGTTTTTGCGAGCGACGAAAGGGTTTCGTTGTCAAGCGAGAGCAGTTTGTCGAGTTGTCTGCGATCCATTTCCATAAATAATTCCTCCAAAAAATAATTTTTCAAAAAGGAGTTGATCCTCTTGTATATTTGCAAGCCCGAAAGAAACGTAAATCAGGTTCGAACGCTCGTTGCCACCTGCACGTTAGTCACGGCGGTCCTCTTTCTTCTTTCGACCTGCGTTCTATCCTACGCCGCGTTGATACGCCTTACGGCTTTCATTTCGCTCATAGCGTCCATACTTCTCGTTGTGCGTTATGCTCTCACCGAGTTTGAATATTCCGTTTCGAACGGAGATTTTGCGATAACGAGAATCACGGGCAACAGAAGACAGGTCGTCTGCAACGTATCGCTCGAAACGGCGGTCAACTTCATCGAAAAACGCGATTACGACCATCTTCCCTCCTCCGAAAAGGCAATCATTAAGTATTCACTTAACCAGAATATGAAAGCAAAGAGCTTCGTATTACTTTTTGACTTCAACGGCAAGAAATCTATGATCGAATTCGAGCCGAATCCCGAGTTCGTTGCGATACTCAAAAACGAGATCAAGCTCATCAGCGAAAAAGTCAACGGATGATTCAATACATTCTATGCCGAAAATCGTTTGTAGTTGCGTTTTTCGGAAACAATCACCCTTGAGGTATTCATAATGTATGATGTTTTAATTATCGGTAGCGGCGTTTCCGGCTCTGCCGTTGCAATGTATCTCTCAAAATACAATATAAAATGCTGTGTTCTCGAAAAAGAAAACGACGTTGCCGTGGGCGCGACAAAGGCGAACAGCGGTATCGTCCACGCGGGCTATGACCCCGAGCCGAACACGCTTATGGCGCGCTTCAACGTTCGCGGTGCGGCGCTCATCGAGGAGATGAGCAAGACCTTCGGAATTCCATATAAGAAGGTCGGCTCGCTCGTTATCGCTTTTGGAAAGAAGGACGAGGAGCATCTTGAGACGCTTCTCGAGCGCGGAATCGCAAACGGTGTCCGCGGACTTGAGATTCTCGACCGCGACGCGGTTTTCGAGCGTGAGCCGAACCTCGCGCCCGAGGTTACCGCCGCGCTCTACGCTCCTTCCGCCGCGATAATAAACCCTTGGCGTCTCTGTCTCGCGATGGCGGAGGCGGCGGCAGAAAACGGAGTCGAGTTTCATCTCGACAGCGAAGTTACTTCGATTGAGAAGAAAAACGGCGCATTTTCTGTCACTGCAGGTGGAAGAATATTTGAAACGAAATATATAATCAACGCGGCAGGTGTCTATTCCGACCTCGTTGCGGAGCTCGTGGGTGCAAGAGATTTTGAGATCCACCCCTCAAAAGGTCAGTACTATACTCTCGACAAAACCATGGGGCACCTCGTGAACTCGGTCATCTTCCAATGCCCGACCGAAAAAGGCAAGGGCGTTCTCGTCACCCCGACGGCAGAGGGCAACATTCTCGTCGGCCCGAACGCCGAGAAGGACAACGCGCGCGACGACGTTACAACGACGCGCGAGGGGCTCGAGTTCGTCGCGAACGAGGCGAACAAAACCACGAAAATGATAAATTACCGCGAAAACATACGCTCCTTTGCAGGTCTTCGCGCGAATTCCGACAGACCCGATTTTATCATCGGCGAATCCCCGCTTTGCAGACGCTTCATCAACGTCGCGGGCATAAAATCCCCCGGACTTTCCTCGGCACCCGCCATCGGCGAATATATCGTCGAGGTGCTAAAAGACTGCGGACTCAACCTGAAAGAAAAGGAAGAGGAATGGAAGATTCCGAAGCCGCATTTCTGCTTTGCGGAGCTGAGCAACGAGGAAAAGGCGGAAGCGTGCAGGCGCAACCCGAAATACGGCAACGTCGTCTGCCGTTGCAATATGGTTACCGAGGGCGAGATTCTCGATGCGCTCAACACGAACATAAAACCTCGTACGCTCGACGGCATAAAGCGCCGCACGGGAAGCGTTATGGGCAGATGTCAGGGCGCGTTCTGCGGTGTTAAGATCCACGAAATAATCGCTGAATATTACGGTATTCCGCTTGAAGACGTTCTCTTTGACAGAGGCGGTTCGTACATCATAAAAGGAAAGGTCGGTGAAACGGAATGAAGAACTGCGATATCTTGATTATCGGCGCAGGTCCCGCAGGAATGGCGGCAGCGCTCGAGGCGTATAACAGCGGAATAAAAGACATCGTTATCATCGAGCGCGATAAAGAAGCCGGCGGTATCCTCAACCAATGCGTTCACAGCGGGTTCGGCATCCACCGTTTCGGTGCCGAGCTTACCGGCCCCGAATATGCGGAAAAATATATCGATATGCTCAAAAGCACCGACGTTACGCTCAAAGTCGACACGCTTGCGCTCGGCATCGAGGAAAACGGAAGCAAAAAGATCGTTTCCGTCATTTCCGAAAAAGACGGGTTCGAGCAGATCGAGGCCAAAGCAGTTATCCTCGCCATGGGTTGCCGTGAGCGCAACCGCGGTCCCCTTTTCGTCCCCGGCGGACGCGGAAGAGGCGTTTTCACGGCAGGCGCGGCGCAGAAATATCTCAACATGGAAGGATATCTCATCGGAAAACGCGTCGTTATCCTCGGCTCGGGCGACATAGGTCTTATTATGGCACGACGCCTCACGCTCGAGGGCGCAGACGTTCTTGCCGTCGTCGAGATGATGCCTTTTTCGAACGGGCTGTCGCGCAATGTCGTTCAATGTCTTGAAGATTTTGATATCCCGCTTTATCTTTCTCATACTGTCACGAACGTCATCGGAAAGACGCGTCTCGAGGGCGTTGTTATTTCGCAGGTTGACGAGAATCTCAAGCCGATTCCCGGAACCGAAAAGGTTTTTGATTGTGATACGCTTCTTCTCTCGGCAGGGCTCGTGCCCGAAAACGAGATCACGCGTGAAGCCGGAATCGAGCTCGACTCACGAACGGGCGGCGCGAAGGTCAACGAGGATATGGAAACCTCGAAGAACGGCATTTTCGCGTGCGGTAACGTGCTCCACATCCACGACCTCGTCGATTTTGTTTCGGAAGAGAGTGCGCGCGCAGGAAAAAGCGCGGCGGAATATATTCTTTCGAACAACGAAAACGGCGGCAAAAAGCGCAACGCAATCCTCAACGGTCTTAACGTCGTTTATACCGTTCCTCAGCGTTTCCTTGCGGAAAGCGTTGATGATAACCTCAACGTCTATTTCAGAGTCAGAACGAAGCTCAACGCGTCCGAGATAAGAGTCTCGTCGAAGGATGAAGTTCTTGCAACCTACAAGCGCGACTTCCTCTTGCCCGCGGAGATGGAAAAAATCTCGATTGCAAGAGAAATTCTCGAGCGAGCAAACGGTGATATAACCGTTTCGGTGGTCGAAGTCGGGGAGGGTTTGTGATGAAAGAAATTATATGTACGATGTGCGCGAGGGGCTGCCGTCTCGCCGTTGACGAAGAAACGCTCCGCGTCACGGGGAACGCGTGCGACCTCGGCAAGGAATACGGCAAGAACGAAATTACCGCGCCGAAGCGAACCGTAACCGGCTCGGTTGCAATTCGCGGCGCGATTCACGCAAGGTTGCCCGTCAGAACCGACAAGCCCGTGCCGAAGGAAAAGATTTTCGACGTTATGGACGCGCTCCATTCCTGCACGGTGGATTCCCCCGTGAAAATGGGCGACGTTATCATCGAGAACGTCTGCGGCACCGATGCGAATATAATCGCAACGCGTAATATGTAAATCAAAAGGCACTTCCGTTCAAGCGGAAATGCCTTTTTCTTTGCGCAAATATTCTATCAATCGTTTCAAAATTATCGCGCCGATCGGAAAGGTGAAAATCCCGACGATGCCCATAAGCTCAAGCCCGATATACATCGAAGCGAGCGCCGCGAGGGGCGAAATGCCGATGAATTTCCCGATTATCTTCGGCTCAATCACCTGACGGACAACGGTTATAACAGCATAGGCGATGAGTAACCCCGTTCCGAGCGTGTAATTCCCCGAAAAAATCATTACTAACGCCCACGGTATCAGCACCGTTCCCGTTCCGAGCACGGGAAGAATATCGACGATCGAGATAAGAAGCGCAAGCAGGAACGAATAATCGATTCCGAGCACCAAAAAAGCGAGAAGCAGCTCGCCGAAGGTTATAAGAAAAAGAAGTCCGTATGCATGGAGATACTTCCCCACCGTTTCGGAAAGTGCGTCTTTTCCTTTTTTGAGATTCCGACGGACGCTTCTCGGGAAAAGGGAGAGAAAAAAGCAGTTGATCTTAACGCGGTCTATCGCAAAGTAATAGGTGGCGATGATTATTACCGCGAAGTTAAGAAGCGTTTTCGGAATGAATGCGACAGCGTTTTTTATGAATGATATAACGTCGCCCGAAATTCTCTCGCCAAGCGAGAGAGTCATCCCGAGAAGCTCATCGTCGAGGTTAGAGCGCATTTCCCAAAGTCGCTCGCGTACGTCAAAAAACGGTATGAACGAGTTTATTTTCTCGATCGTTTCGTAGGCGAAAACGTCGTCGGTTCGTATCAGCTCGACCGTTCTTTTTAACCCGTCGAGAAGCGAGGTTATTTCGAAAACAAGACGGCGCATAACCGCATAGATAAGAAACGCAATCGAAACCGCCGCGAGTATAACGACAAAAAGCACGAAAAAGCGCTTCGGGAATTTCTCATTCTTTTCGGAATATCGCACGACGGGACGAAAGCACTCCGCAAAAAGATACGCAACGAAAAAAGGCAGAATCGCGCCCCAAAGATATCGAAAAATTATATATAAAACCGCGATTCCGACAAAAGAATACATCGAAATTACGGCAAACTTTTTGTAACTCTCGGACGGAAGCATAATAATCACCGAATAAGCAAAATCTTTGCGATTATTATATGCATTCTAAATTAAAAAATACCGAAAATATATGTTGACAATTGAGAATAACTGTGATATAATGGTCAAGCGCTTTTAGGAGACGACCACTCCGAGCGTCGAATTTAATACTTATGTGGAGAAGTCGCCTAGCTGGTCGAGGGCGCACGATTGGAAATCGTGTAACGGGTAAAACCGTTCGAGAGTTCGAATCTCTCCTTCTCCGCCAAACAAAAAACCACCCAAAAGGGTGGTTTTTTGTTTGGCTTCGGGAAAGATTCGAAGGGCAGAAGAAAAACAGTCCGGGGGACTGTTTTTCCTGCCACAGCGGAGCGGACGGCGACGAAAGAGGCGCGGAGCGCCGTATGAAGTCGCAACGGACGCGCAGGAATCTCTCCTTTTACGACAAAGAATAACCGCAATTTTAATACAAGGTTGCGATTATTTTCTTTTTATGGTATAATGAAATGAAGGTGGTGTGCAAAAGTGAAAAAACAAAACATGACAAACCTTG
>JAZRRU010000082.1:0-26606 GCA_045651025.1 Eubacteriales bacterium | reverse complement strand
ATTGTTGTCGCTTGCCTTGTATTTAAGGCGTACTGCTCTTGCCTTAATGGTGATTCCGCGCTCACGCTCAAGCTCCATGCTGTCAAGCATCTGCTCTTCCAGCTCGCGCTTTGCGACCGCGCCTGTATATTCAAGCAACCTGTCGGCGAGCGTGCTCTTGCCGTGGTCGATGTGTGCAATTATTGAGAAATTTCTGATTTTTTGAATTTCTGCCATTGTAAAATCCTTGATTGAGTTTATTCAAGAAATGCTCGCTTCTCTGCGAAACGAGCATTTCAAACGTTATTGATTATATTATGCTTCTTCTTTGTTTTTCTTGGAAAGAAGACCGTTAAGCGCGTTCCAGATCACACCGGACATAAATACCGAGGAGAAAAGACCGGAAACAACACCGATGATAAGAGGAAGTGCAAAATCCTGAATTGCTTCAACACCGAGGATGTAGATCATGCCGATGGTGAAGAGCGTGGTGAGCGTGGTGTTAACGCTTCTGCCGATGGTTTCGTGAGTCGAAGCATTGATGATGTCGCCGAACTCGGTACCTGCCGCTGCCTTCGCTTTGTTTTCACGAACGCGGTCGAACACGATGATCGTAGCGTTGATCGAGTAACCGAGAATGGTAAGAAGTGCTGCGATGATGTTCGAGTTGATCGGAATCTGGAAGAGCGAGTAAACGGTGAACATAACGAACAAGTCGTGAACGAGACAGAGTACGGAAGCAATACCGGAAGCAAGCTCGAATCTGATCCAGATGTAAGCAAGCATAAGGATTACAGCAACCGCAACCGCGAGAATTGCCTTTTTGGTGAGGGAGTCACCGATGGTAGGCATAATCGTGGTGATCTGAACCTTGTTCGCGTTAGCGTTCGGATATGCGTTAATAACAGCATCCTGAAGCGCAAGAGTCTGATCGTTGTCGAGCGCCGCAGTACCGGTACGAATGATAGCCATATTGATGTTATCATTCGACTGGGTAGTAGAAGAAACGTAATCGTGACCGAGCTTTTCGTGGTTACGGATGATGTCGTTTACGTTGTCGCAAACTTCTTTCGTAACTTCGGTTCCGAGGTCGATTTTGATTTCAGTACCGCCGGAGAAGTCGATGTCGATGTTGAAACCTCTGATTGCAAAGGAAAGAACACCTGCAAGGAGAACGACGGCAAGAATGATCAAAGTAACTTTTTGATTTTTAATAAAATGAAACTTGCTCATTATTTAGCCCTCCTTCCCAAAGCTCTGTATGATTCGGGCTTGTTGATGCCCATGCTAACCGAAAGGTTGAGCAATGCTCTCGTGATAACGAGTGCAGTGAAGAGGGAGATAACGATACCGATGAAGAGGGTGGTCGCAAATCCCTTGATACTACCCGAACCGAGGAAGTAAAGAACAACGCATGCGATGATGGTCGTAACGTTCGAGTCGAGAATCGCGGTGAACGCTCTCTTGAAGCCGCCCTTAATAGCCGCCTTCGCGCTCTTGCCGAGATCAACTTCTTCCTTCATTCTTTCGAAAATGACGACGTTTGCGTCAACTGCCATACCGATGGAGAGGAAGATACCTGCAATACCTGCAAGAGTGAGGTTTGCCTGAGTGAAAATAAGAACAAGACCGAAAATACCGATGTAAGCAACGAGTGCGATAGAAGCCATAACACCGGGGACCTTATACATAACACACATAAAGATCAAAACGAGCAAAACACCGATCGCACCTGCGAAAATCGAGGTGGAAAGTGAGTTTTCTCCGAGAGTCGCGCCGACGGTTCTCTGTTCAACGGGCTTGAGTTCATATCTGAACGCACCTGCGTTGATGTTGTTTGCAAGCGCCTTTGCGTCATCCATAGTGAAGCTGCCGGTAATGATAGCACTGCCGTTTTCGATTTTTTCGTTAACGGTGGGCTGGCTGATAAGAACGTCGTCGATGTAAATACCGATGTAGTCCTTGGTCTTTGCCGCTTCTGCGGTAGCCGTTGCAAATTTAGCAGTGCCTGCATCGTTAAGCTCGAGGGAAACTGCGATTTCGGAAACACCCTGTTCGGTGGGGAAGTAACCTGCATAAGCGCTTTCAACGTCAGCGCCTTCGAGAACGACTTTGCCCTTCGAGTCCTTGAAGGTGAGCTTCGAGGTCTGCATGAAGTTGTGAATCGCTTCGTTGGGATCGTCAACGTCGGGAATTTCAATAGTGATCATCTTGTCGCCTACACGGTAACAGAGAGCTTCTGTAAGACCCTGACCGTCAAGACGGTCTCTCATGATAGTATATACGGATTCCATACCCATGTCGAGCGTGTCGCCCGAGTCATCGGTCTGTGCCTCAAACGTAACGACCGAGCCGCCGGCAAGGTCAAGACCGAGACGGATGGTGCCGTCTTCAAATATTCCTTTTAACTGCTTTTCGTCGTTAAAGTAAACACCGCAGACCACGACCGAGCAAACGAGCAGGATCGAGATGAGCATGAGTATAAAACGAGAAATACTTGCAGTGCGTAAGTAGTTCATCTGCTGAATACCTCCGAAATGTATTTGTTTTTTAACATATCAATTATAACTGTACAAGCCAAATAAGTCAAGCATTATTTTGCTTTTGAAGCGTCATAAAGGGCTTAATAAAAGAAATTTATCGCCTTTTTTTGGACTTCGATAACGCATTTCTTGTTTTCTCCGCCGTTCTCGCCGTCGAGAGACCATCTTTTCGGAGAATCGGTCCTGATTATCGCCTTTTTCACCTTACGCTTTATGACATTTTCGTTTTCGGATTTCCAGGTTATCATGTCCGTAAGAATAAGCGTTCCGTCAAGAACGTTTTTCGGTGTTTTTATGATGTTTAGCTCAAAATACCCGTCGTCAAAAAGCACCTGCTCCTTCGGAAGAAGCGAAAAACCGCCCGCTCTGAGCGTGTTCGAAACGCCGATGAACCAAAAATCGCCTTCGATCGTCTCGTTCTCGAGCTCTATCGAGTAGTAAGTCTTTTTCAACTGTCCGAGCTCAGAAAGACCTTTGATAACGTAAGCGCCGTGCCCGAGGGCGTTTTTGAGCTGTTGCGATGTCATATATGAAACCGACGAGAAAAGTCCCGTGCAGGCAATATAAACGAAGTTTTTGTCTCCGAACCGCCCGATATCGAGCCCGTGAGGGTCGGACGTTGCGATTCTTTCGCAGGCATCTGCGGCGTTTTTCGGGAGCTTTAGCGACATCCCGAAGTCGTTCGTCGAGCCGAGAGGGATATACCCGAGAGGTACGTCCGTTCCGCTGGCGAGAATACCGTTTACGACCTCGTTGAGTGTTCCGTCTCCGCCGACTGCAACGATAACGTCAAAATTCTTTGCCTCTCGCGTTACTTGCAGCTGTGTTTTTCCGTTCGGAGAGGTGAGCATAACCGAAACGAGATATCCGTATTTTGAAAAAACGTCGATCATCTGATATATTCTGTTTTTGCCGTATCCCTTTCCTGCCACGGGGTTGAGAACGATCAAAATTCTGTTTTTCGTTTTACGCATATATCCGATTCCTCCGTTTCTTTTGGATTTATGTGCATATTATACCATGAAGCAAAAATGCTTGCTTGCAAGGGCGTTTTTGCGAAGCCGTCAATAGCACAGCCGCGTGTGCGCGGAACGGGCAAAGCCCGAATCCTTGTGCAACAGGGATTTATGTGCATATTATACCACATCTTCGAAAAAAAGCAACGAGTTAATATAAACAAAAACAAAAAGACGGTTGTAAAAACCGTCTTTTGTCTATACAGGAAAGTATACTTATTTGAGGGTGATCTTTGCACCAGCTTCTTCGAGCTGTGCCTTGAGGGATTCTGCTTCTTCCTTGGAAACGCCGGTCTTAACCATCTTGGGAGCGTTAACAACGATGTCTTTAGCTTCGCCGAGACCGAGGCCGGTGATTTCTTTAACTGCCTTGATAACCTTGAGCTTAGCAGCTTCGTCGAAAGAAGTGAGCTCAACGTCGAATTCGGTCTTTTCTTCTTCTGCGGGAGCAGCAACTGCAGCAACGCCTGCAACAGCTACGGGAGCAGCAGAAACACCGTATTTTTCTTCAAGTGCGCTAACGAGGTCTTTGAGTTCGAGAATAGTAAGAGAATCTACAAGTTCGAGAATCTGATTGATCTTTTCCATTATTAATTTTCCTCCGTGTTAATTAGATAATAATTTTTTTCTTTGAATGATTATTCTGCAGCTGCTTCAGCAGTAGCAGTGTCTTCGCCGCTTTCCTTCTTGTCGATGATCGCCTGGAGACCATAAGCGAGACCGTAAAGACCGGACTGGAGCGAACCCATAAGTCTGCCGATAAGGACTTCTTTGGAAGGAGTTTCGGCAAGATCCTTCACGCCGTTTGCGTCGAGTATTTCGCCGTCAACAAAGCCTGCTTTGAGCACGAAGTTTTCGTGATCCTTAGCGAAGTTAGCGAGGATTTTTGCGGGAGCAATAGGATCGCTTTCGCAAGTAGCGAGAGCGGTCATGCCGGTAAGCACGTCCTTAAGTCCTTCAAAGCCGATGATGTCGCATGCCTTGGAAGTAAGAGTGTTCTTAACAACCGTGTATTCAACACCTGCTTTGCGCAAGTCGCTTCTGAGCTTGGTGTCGTCAACAACGGTGATACCCTGATAGTCAACGAGTACGCCGCCTGCAGCGTTCTTCATCCTCTCGGCAATTTCGTTGACAAGCTGTTTCTTTTGCTCGAGAATGTTTGCGTTAGCCAATTGTATACCTCCTGATTTATTTGCACGAAAAAAATGCTCCTTCGCAATCGTCTGCAAAGGAGCATGTAAAAAAGCATAGTTATATTAAAAAAACTGCTTTTCGACTCCTCGGCAGGCGGTTTCTATGAACCATTGAACTTTCGTGCCTACTGTCTTTGGAAATTCGACCTCGTTATGATACCACAACAAGTATAGTTTGTCAATACCTTTTTTGAATTATTTTTACTTATTTTGCGGTGAATTCGTTTGAACGCACGTCATAGCTGTTGCTGCCTACGTGTATCCTCATCGCAATTCTGTATTTTTCTTTACCTTCGTCCGCGCGCTCGGAAAGAGGGAACTCGACTTTCGCTTCGCGATTGGCAATCATCAGTATTGATATGTAAACAAAATCCTTATCACATCTTTTCCAACTGCCGTCGCCGTCAAGATATTCGATGAAGTAATCGTATCCGTAACTGAATTCTTCGTCGGAATCGACTTCGATTTTGAAAATTACCTTTTCGTCAAATCCGTAGCTTTCCTTGTCAGTAGTGATTTTGATAGCTCCGTCGGGTAGCTTTTCGGAAACAGAAACGTCAGAAGTGTTTGAAAAGTCGGAAGTATTTGAAACGTCGGTATCGTTTTTGTTTTCCTGTGTGTCACAGGCGCAAAGGGTGAAAAGAATCGAAAAAATGAGTGCGAATACAAGAAACTTGCTCTTCATAATTGTAACCCCTTTCGTTTTTTGTTGAAAAATGATTGGCTTTGCATTTTTATCATATCACACGAAAGGGAATAAATCAACAAAAAAACACCCGAAGGAGTTGACCTTCGGGTGTCAAAAGCGATTATTAAATTATTCGCCGATCTTTGCAGAGTTGATCTTGAGGCCGGGGCCCATGGTAGAAGCAACTACGCAAGATTTGATATACTGACCCTTTGCAGCAGCGGGCTTTGCCTTGATGATAGCACCGAGAAGCGTGTTGAAGTTTTCGCCAAGCTTTTCTGCGCCGAAGCTGATCTTACCGATAGGGCAGTGGATGATGTTGGTCTTGTCAAGTCTGTACTCGATCTTACCTGCTTTAGCTTCGGTAACTGCCTTAGCAACGTCGGGAGTAACAGTACCTGCCTTGGGGTTAGGCATCAATCCCTTAGGACCGAGAACCTTACCGAGACGGCCGATGAGACCCATCATGTCGGGAGAAGTGATGATAACGTCGAAGTCAAACCAGTTTTCCTGCTGGATCTTCTGGATGTATTCTTCAGCACCAACGAAGTCAGCGCCTGCAGCTTTTGCAGCGTCTGCCTTGTCGCCCTTCGCGATAACGAGGGTACGAACAGTCTTACCGGTACCGTTGGGGAGGACTACAGCGCCTCTGACCTGCTGGTCAGCGTGACGGGAGTCAACACCGAGACGAACGTGAACTTCAACGGTTTCGTCGAATTTTGCTTTGGAAAGCTCGCAAACGAGACCGAGTGCTTCTGCACTGTCGTAGAGCTTTGCCTTGTCGATAGCAGCAACAGCTGCGTTATAATTCTTTCCTCTTTTCATCTTGAAACCCCTCCTTAGTCAACAACTACAACGCCCATGCTGCGTGCAGTACCTGCAACCATGCTCATAGCTGCTTCAACGCTTGCTGCGTTGAGGTCGGGCATCTTGGTTTCAGCGATCTTTCTAACCTGTTCCTTGGTGATCTGAGCGACCTTGTTGGACTGGGGAACGCCGGAACCCTTTTCGATGCCGCATGCCTTTTTAATAAGAACTGCTGCGGGGGGAGTTTTGGTGATAAAGGTAAAAGAACGGTCAGCGTAAACAGTAATAACAACGGGGATGATAAGACCGATGTCATTCTTGGTACGCTCGTTGAATTCTTTGGTGAACATAGGAATTGCTACACCGTACTGACCGAGAGCCGGACCGATAGGCGGCTGGGGAGTAGCTTTACCTGCGGGGATTTGAAGCTTGATATAGCCAACTACTTTTTTTGCCATTTTACAGATACCTCCATGTGGTAATTTTGATTTCGGGATCGAGTCCCTCCCACTTTTGACCGCGTTTTAACACGGTTTTGCTTCGGTTCGCTTGGCAATTCTCGAACCGACAGCGATTTTTACTCGTCTAATGCAGCAACCTGGTTGCTGTTAAGTTCAACTTTGGTTTCTCTGCCGAAGAGGGAAGCCGAAACTTTAACCTTCTTCATATCGGGAGAGATTTCTTCAACCAACCCGATAAATCCGGAGAGAGGACCGTCAGTGATGCGAACACTGTCGCCCACGCTGAACTTGATTTCAATCGTCTTGACTTCAACACCGATGTGCTCAACTTCCTCGTCCGTAAGCGGAACGGGACGCGATCCGGGACCGACAAAGCCGGTAACGCCGGTGGTGTTGCGGATGATATGCCAGGTTTCGTCGTTCATTACCATCTTAACCAAGACATAACTCGGGAACAGCTTGCGTTCGATTTCCTTTTCGCCCTTTTCGCCGGTTTCAATAACCGTTTCAACGGGCACGTTTACTGCGAGGATCAAGTCTTCAAGTCCACGGTTTTCAACAATCTTTTCGATGTTAGTGGCAACCTTGTTTTCATAGCCGGAATAGGTATGAACTACATACCAAAGCGGCGTGCTTTCCTGTGGTAAACTCATAATAAACCGTTCCTTTTAATTAAAAGATATTGGCAAGAAGCTCAACGAGCTTCGAGAAGCCAAAGTCGAGAACACCGACTGCAACTGCAGCAACAATAAGGAATACGAGAACGATACCCGTTGCTTTTGCAGTGTCCTTGGGAGAATACCAGGAAACCTTTTTGATTTCGCTCCAGTATTCTTTGCAGAACTTCTTGATCTTCTGACCGAGAGCAGTGTTGGTCTTCGTGAGAATAAATGCAACCAAGCCGAGAACAACGATTGCGATGAGAGTGATTACTCTTGCCCAGGGGAAGTCGTTCGCAGGAACTTCTGCCTCGTGGTCGTGATCGTGATCGTGGTTATCTTCTGCTTTAGAAGCATCTTTGGACGCATCCTTCGAAGCGTGTTTTGAAGCATCTTCGGGCGCGTCTTTCGAAGCGTCTTTCGAAGCATCTGCGGATTCGTCTTTTGATTCGTTTGCGGATGCGTCAACAGAAGCATCAGCCGAAGCGTCAGCAGAAACCGCGCTTGATTCCTCGGCAAGAACCGAGAACGAAAGCGTCATCACAAGGATAAGTGCAACAACGACAGAAAGCGATCTGATAATGTTTCTCATAACGCCCTCCTTATTTGCTTTCCTTGTGAAGAGTGTGCTTGCGGCAGAAACGGCAATACTTGTTCATCTCGAGACGATCGGGGGTATTGCTCTTGTTCTTTGCCGTGTCGTAGTTTCTTTGCTTGCATTCGCTGCAAACGAGAGTTACTTTGACTCTTTTTTCTTTACCCGCCATTTTTTCGGCACCTCCATATTTATGTTACCTCCCTCTGATTAGCTGGGGTTTGATGTAGATGCTCGGGTGGAAATCGAAAACCCGAAAGCATAACAAAAAGACCTCGAACAGCAGAGGTAACGCCATTTTAACAGATTTTCTCCCTCGTGTCAATACTTTTTTTGCATTTTCTTCGACGGTTTTCTTCTATATATAAGCAGAGAAAAAGGAGAGCGTTCCCGCCCTCCTTTTTTGCGTTTTTATAAAGCGTTAATCCTCAAGCATCGCAACACGCTTTTCGTGTCTTCCGCCCTCGAACGGGGTGTTGAGGAAAATGTCGGCGAGCTTGACTGCTTTCTCGGAGTCGATAACGCGTCCGCCGAGACAGAGTACGTTTGAGTTGTTGTGTCTTCTCGTCATTTCTGCCGAAAACTCGTCGGAGAGAACCGCCGCACGGATGCCTCTGACCTTGTTTGCGGCGATAGACATACCGATGCCCGTTCCGCAGCAGAGAATACCCTTTTCGCATCTGCCCTCGGTAATTTCCGCACAGACCTTCTTTGCGAAAATAGGATAGTCGACCGAGTCGGTCGTGTTCGTGCCGAGATCGATGTATTCGACACCCTTGCTTTTGAGATCTTCGATGATAGCGTTCTTGATTTCAAGTCCGCCGTGGTCGCATGCAATTGCAATCATTTCTTTTCTTCCTCTTTCTTTGCTTTTTCTCTTTCGAGTTTTTCGCGTTCCGCCTGAGGCATTCTCAGGTAGATCGGTTTTAATTCTTTCGCCGTAACGGTTTCGCCTTTTATGTATTTTTGGTAACCCAAGACCGCAACGGAAAGCGCGTTTTGATCTCTGCTTGCGAGCGGTGCTTCAAAAAGGTTGCTCGCTCCCTCGCAAAGCGAAATGAATTTTTCCGTTCCGTCGCCGCAGACGGTAACCTCGGGAAAATCTTTGAGCTCTTCGTATATTTCCTGTGCGGAAAGCGCTCTGTCCTCGCTGATTCGCTCGCCGTCTTTGAAAATAGCGGTGTAGAACTGATCGCGTCTGGCGTCCATAACGGCACAGACGTAACCTCGGTTCACGTTCTTTGCAATCGCCTCAAGAGCCGAAACGGATACACAGGGCTTGTTCTGTGCAAACGCGAGTCCCTTTACTGTCGCCGCGCCGATGCGAACTCCCGTGAACGATCCCGGACCTGCACTCACGGCAAAAAGATCAACGTCGCTTATCTTCGCGCCGTATTGTTGAAGCGCGTTTTCGAGAAGAGGGAGAAGTATTTCGCTGTGAGTGAGCTTGTTTTTGACGGTAAAGAGCGAAAAGGTCGAAACCTTGCCGTCGTTGATTTCAACTATGGAAGCACTCGCCGTGACGGCTGTGCTGTCCAATCCCGCAATCAGCATAAAATGAATCTCCTTCCGTTTTCTCCGATGTTTTCGATCTTGAGCTTGAACGCGGTGTCGGGGATCGCGTCCTCAAAAAGCTCGCTCCATTCCGTGATCGTAATTCCGCCCTGCTCGATATAGTCGTAGTAACCCGTCGAGTAGAGATCGTCGTCGTCCGTGAGGCGGTAGAGATCGAAATGGAAAATGTTGATTTCGTTCCCTCTGTATTCGTTTACGATAGCAAAAGTAGGGGAGTGAACGAGCTCTGCACATTCGGGACAAATCGCCTTTACGAATCCCCGAACGAATGAGGTTTTTCCTGCGCCCATACCGCCGTAGAGAGCGAGGAAACCGCCGTTTTTAAGCTTCTGCGCGATAACCGATGCAATCTGTTCGGTCTCCGCGACGCTGTTTGAAATGAATTCCTGCATTTTTATGTATCTGCCTTTCAATGCTTTCGGCTTCCTAACATTCTGCGCCGATGCATTTGATGATTATCTTTCTCTTTTCGGGCCTCTCGTCACCGATAGTGACGGCTTTGAAAAGATGCTCCATACCGCTTTGCGCACGGTCGATATCTTTTGTCATAAGCGTCGCAAGCGCTTCGCCCTCTTCGATTCTGTCACCGATTTTCTTGTTGAGAATGATTCCTGCCGTGTGGTCGATCCTCGCACCGATCGATTCTCTGCCTGCGCCGAGTATCGCCGCCGCCTTTCCGACCTCCATGGCGTCTATTTTTGTCACGTATCCGCTTCTGTCCGAGACGAGCATAGCGGTTACGTCGCTTTCCTCAAAAAGGTTTGTGTCGTAAATAAATCGCCTGTCACCGCCGAGCTGTTCAACAAGGTCGGCAAGCTTTTCTTTTGCGCTGCCGTCGTAGATAGTCTCTTCGGCAATCGCAACGCAGGTCTGAAAATCTCCTGCGTTCGCCGCGTAGAGCATGTTTGCCGCGATGGTGATCGAGAGCTCGGTGAGCTCCTCGTCGCCTCTGCCCTCGAGAACGCGTATCGCCTCAATGAGCTCAACGCTGTTACCGACCGCGCTTCCGAGAGGGGAGGACATGTCGGTTATAAGCGCAACCGTTTTTCGGTTCTCTTTCGCGCCGATGCGTACCATAAGCCGTGCAAGTTCCTCGGCATCACGCACCGTCTTGCAAAAAGAACCGCTTCCGCATTTCACGTCAAGAACGATGCACTCGTTCCCCGACGCGAGCTTTTTGCTCATAACACTCGCTGCAATGAGAGGGATGCAGTTCGCCGTTGCGGTTACGTCGCGGAGCGCGAGCAACTTCTCATCCGCAGGCGCAAGACGCTTGCTCTGACCTGCGATGCAAAATCCGATCTCGGAAACGATTTTTTCGAACTCCTCTGCCGAGATTTCGGTGTTGACGCCCTTGCAGGATTCGAGCTTGTCGAGCGTACCGCCCGTGAATCCGAGCCCTCTGCCCGCCATCTTCGGAACGTAGATGCCCTTGTTTGCGGCGGCAACGATCGGACCGACGATGAGCGAAACCTTGTCGCCGACACCGCCCGTGCTGTGCTTGTCGACCTTTTTGCCTACGATCGACGAGAGCTCGTTCGTTTCGCCGCTGTCTGCCATATATTCGGTAAGCAGAATCGTCTCGTCCTCGGTCATGCCGTTGAACCATACCGCCATCAAGAAAGCACTCGCCTGATAGTCGGGAATGCTCCCGTCAGTAATGCCCTTGACGAAAAACGCGATTTCTTCTTCGTTCAGCTCGCGCCCATTCTGCTTTTTCGTGATGACGTCGTGCATTTTCAACATCTTTTTCAACCCCTCAAAAAAAGTATTCTTCTCTCAGAGGAAACTTCTGCCCGCGAAGTTATTGTCGATCCCGAAATTCTCGGCGACCGTCTTCGCGATGCATGAATATGTGTCGAACCCGCCGATATCTTTCGGCGTGATGCCCTTGTGGTAAGCAATTATCGGGATGTTCTCCCTCGTGTGATCCGTGCCCGAAAATCCGGGGTCGCACCCGTGATCCGCGGTGATGATAAGAAGATCGTCTTCACGCATCCCTTTGAGAAAATCCCCGAGCGTTCTGTCAAAATTCTCAAGCGCACCCGCGTATCCCGAAATATCGTTTCGGTGACCGTAAAGCATATCAAAATCGACGAGATTGACGAAGCATAACCCCGAAAAATCGCGTTTTTGTATTTCAAGCAGCTTCGCTTCGCCCTCGGCGTTGCCTTTTGTCGGGTTACTCTCCGTCGTTCCGCGCGATGCAAAAATATCGTTTATCTTTCCGACCGAAATTACGTCAAAGCCCTTTTCCTTGAGCAAATCAAGAAGCGTGACTCCCGTCGGCTCAAGCGAGTAATCGTGCCTTCCGCCCGTGCGGTAAAAACTGCCCTCTTCCCCAAGGAACGGACGTGCAATGACGCGCCCAACGGCGTGCTCGCCCTTGAGTATCCTTCTTGCACTTTCGCAGAGCTTGTAAAGCTCGGGAAGGGGAATAACATCCTCGTGCGCCGCGATCTGAAAAACGCTGTCGGCAGAGGTGTATACGATCGGCTTTCCCGTTCTGATATGCTCGCTTCCGTAGTCCTTGATAACTTCCGTGCCCGAGTAGGGAAGATTGCAGAGTATCTCCACACCGTTTTCTTTGCAAAATTCGTCGATAACCTCGCTCGGGAACCCGTTTGGATAGGTCGGAAGAGGGCGCTCGGAAATAACTCCTGCGATCTCCCAATGTCCGACCGTCGTGTCTTTTCCCTTACTTGCCTCTTCTGCGAACCCGAAAACACCGATCGGCTCACCGACCGAAAATTCGGTCAGCTCCGCGCGTTTGATGTTGAAAAGTCCGAGCTTTGTGAGGTTCGGAAGCTCGGGCTTTGCGCTCATAACGCTCTTGAGCGTGTGCGCACCCTCGTCACCGAACTTAGACGCATCAACCGCGTGCCCGATACCGAGACTGTCAAGAACAATAAGAAAAACTCTGTTAAACATAAAAAAGCCCTCCTTCCGTTATTTTACAATTATTCGTGCTGATTATACCAAATACTTCTGTCTTAGTCAAGCATTTCAAAATACGCTGTTTTTTGAAAAAAATAAAAAAATCTATAGACGCTTTGCTTTTTGACGACATATTATTAATGAGTGACACTAAATTTCCGTAATCAAGAGATTCGTGACTGAAAAGTATCTTTGCGTCATGAAATAAGGGGGGCTCGGTATCTCGTTGTGTGACTCGAAATCAAATGCATTTCATAGTTGTATGACAGCATTGTTAAAAACGAGGGATTGACACCCTTTTGCCGTTTTGATATAATACTGTTGTAATGTTGAATAAAGGAGACGAAACTTATGAAAAGAAAAGTTTTATCGTTGATTCTCTGCGTGGCTATCCTTGCGGTGTGCTTCTCTGTAGGCGCAAGCGCGACCGTCTCCGACTTTTTCATCCCCGGTGAGATAGTAGCCGTCGTTACCGAGGCGCCTTTTCTTCCCGATGTGGTGGGAGACTTCGAACTTTACGGTGTGGTTTTCGCATCTATGAAGATTATGAGTGTTTGCGAAACGTCTGCCACACTCTTCCTCGTTCTTCCTGAGGGTGCAAATTCGCAGGAAGAAACCGAGACCGCGATCGCGACGCTCAAACAGCATCCCGAGGTTCTCTATGCAGAACAGAACTTTGAGTTGGAAATGGACGATCCGATCGAGGACCCCGCAGATACGGTTTACAAACTCGGCGACGTTGACGGGGACGGTATCCGTAATACCGTTGACTATATTATCGAGAAACGCGTTTATATGGGAACTTACGTTTTGGAAGACGATGAGTTGGCTGCTGCGGATGTAGACGGCGATGGGACTCTTACCACAGCTGACTATCTTTTGTTGAAACGCAGCGTTATGAAGACGTACAACATCCAACTTCCTATGACTCCGCCTACTGAAACGCAAATTTCGGATATGGTCGAGGATTATATTGCATACATTTCTCCCGAATGTCCTGAATATGTGTTCGCGGCAGATGATGTGTTCATCTTCGAATCGGAAGTTTTCGGTACGTACGGAAACGGCGAATGTTATGTTATGATGGTCTATGATAACTATTTTGCATATATGGACGAACTGACCGAGTATGAAATCGGCGGCCGTACTTTGGAGTTTTCAAGCTCCCAACTTCCTCTTTGCTGGGACGGAAACACGTTTTACAGTCTCAAAACCGCGTATGAAAACGGACTTCTCGACGACATGGACCTCGAAGACCTTGAAACCAGATATAACATTTTCTGAAACGACATAAAAAACATAAAAAACACCCGAAAACAACTCGTTTTCGGGTGTTTTATTATTGCAACGAACGATCAAAAACCTGTTTTTGATTGAGAACGCGAGCGACTTAGATATCCTCAACAACGTCGAGAGCGTCTTTTCTGGAGAGGTTAAGTCTGCCCTTTTCGTCGATTTCGGAAACGATAACCTTGATGGTGTCGCCGATAGAAACAACGTCTTCGACCTTTGCAACACGCTTCTTGTCGAGCTGCGAAATGTGAACGAGGCCTTCCTTACCGGGAGCGATCTCGACGAATGCACCGAAGGTCATGATTCTTGTAACGGTACCATAGAAGATTTCGCCGGGTTCGGGATCCTTCGCGATCGCTTCAACGATCTTGAGCGCCTTGTATGCGTTGTCCTTGTTAACGGCGGAAATGAATACGGAGCCGTCGTCCTCGATGTCGATCTTACATTCGGTGTCAGCGCAGATCTTCTGGATGACCTTGCCGCCGGAGCCGATAACCTCGCGGATCTTGTCGGGATCGATCTTGGTGGAGATCATCTTGGGAGCGTACTTCGAAACGTCGTCTCTCGGCTCTGCGATGCAGGGAGTGATGATCTCATCGAGAATATAGTTTCTGCCGACGTGAGTGGTCTCGAGCGCCTGCTTGATGATTTCGGGAGTAAGACCATCGATCTTGAGGTCCATCTGAATGGAGGTGATACCCTTCTTCGTACCTGCGACCTTGAAGTCCATGTCGCCGAAGAAGTCCTCGAGACCCTGAATGTCGATCATAGTATCCCAGCTGTCGCCTTCGGTAATAAGACCGCAGGAAATACCTGCAACGGGAGCTTTGATCGGAACACCTGCGTCCATAAGCGCGAGGGTGGAACCGCAAACCGATGCCTGCGAGGTAGAGCCGTTTGAGGAAACAACTTCGCTTACAAGACGGATCGCATAGGGGAATTCTTCAACGGAGGGAAGAACGGGAACGAGCGAGCGTTCTGCGAGTGCACCGTGACCGATTTCGCGGCGTCCGGGGCTTCTTGCCGCCTTCGCTTCGCCGACCGAGTAACCGGGCATGTTGTAGTGGTGCATATATCTCTTGGTTTCTTCTTCGTCAATAGCGTCGAGCATCTGTGCTTCGCTGACGCGAGCGAGGGTTGCGATGGTGAGAACCTGAGTCTGACCTCTGGTGAAAAGGCCCGAGCCGTGGGTACGGGGAAGAAGTGCAACTTCTGCGGAAAGGGGACGGATTTCGTCCATTCTTCTGCCGTCAACACGCTTCTTTTCGTCGAGGAGCCATCTGCGAACGATCTGCTTCTGGAGTTTGTAGAGGCATTCGTTCATCATGCCCTTGCTGTCGGGATATTCTTCTTCGAGTTCTGCGTAGACTCTGTCGTAAATGGGCTGGAGCGCAGCGTCGCGAACTCTCTTGTCGTCGGTGTCGAGTGCCTTCTTAACGTCTTCGCCAACCATAGCTTCGATCTTGTCGAACATATCGTGGTCGATGTCGCAGGAAGGATATTCAAACTTCGGCTTGCCGATCTGTGCCTGAATGTCGCTGATGAAGTCGCAGAGGGGCTTGATTTCCTCGTGTGCCTTCATAATAGCTTCGAACATGGTGTCGTCGTCAACCTCGTTAGCACCTGCTTCGATCATAACGACCTTGTTCTTGCTGCCCGCAACGGTGAGCTCGAGATCGCTCTTCGCTCTCTGCTCTGCGGTGGGGTTGATAACGATTTTGCCGTCAACGAGACCGACGAAAACGCCTGCGATAGGACCGTTCCACGCAATGTTGGAGATAGAAATAGCAATAGAAGCACCGATCATCGCCGAAATTTCGGGCGAACAGTCGGGATCAACCGACATAACGGTGAGAGAAAGAACAACGTCGTTTCTGAGATCCTTCGGGAAAAGGGGACGGATAGGTCTGTCGATAACGCGCGATGCGAGGATTGCGTGTTCGGTGGGACGGCCTTCGCGTCTGTTCCAGCTTCCGGGGATTTTGCCTGCTGCATAGAGGCGTTCTTCGTAGTCTACAGAGAGGGGAAGGAAGTCGATTCCGTCTCTGGGAGCTGCGGACATGGTAGCATTTGCGAGAACAGCGGTTTCGCCGTAACGCACGAGACATGAACCGCCTGCGAGCTGAGCAATCTTGCCGGTCTCGATAACGAGAGGTCTGCCGGCGAGCTCATAAGTGAATGTCTTGAAATTCTCAAACATAACTTTTTTCCTTTCTTGTTCGTGTTTTTTATTGAAAGGATACCAGCAAGTTTAACACTTAACTACGTGCCGAATCCGCTTCGGCAAATAGTTAATTGCTAAACTAACCGACACCCTTTTTGACGTGTTGGAAACTTCTCCGTGACGGACAAACACCTCGGAAAACCGAATGATGCTCCGAGGTGTTGTTCGTGTCGGGAATTACTTTCTGATTCCGAGGCGTTCGATGATGGAACGGTAGCGTTCGATATCGTTCTTGAGGAGATAGTTGAGGAACTTTCTTCTCTTACCGATCATCTGCTGCATACCTCTGCGGGAGTGGTTGTCCTTCGGGTTCTTCTTGAGATGCTCGGTGAGCTCGGAGATTCTCTTGGAGAGTATAGCGATCTGTACTTCGGGCGAACCGGTGTCGCCTTCGTGAACTGCATACTCTTTGATGAGGTTCTGCTTGTTTTCCTTGGTAATCATGGTTTTTCACCTTTCAAAAAATATTTTTTTCGGGGTAAACCTGGCAAACGGTTGGTGAAGCCGAACGTTACGTCCGTGTGCCCTGTGAACCGGGCAAACCCCTCGAATGCATAACCGCATTCCTGATTAATCTACCACATTTTTTCTGATTTGTAAAGAGTTTTTTTGATTATTTTTTCTTTTTCGGTTTTTTAGTGCTTTTTTTGATGTGAAATATAAATATTATTGTAAGATAATTTAAGTTTTTCTGTCGGAGCTATTGATTTTGGGTGCAAATGATGATAAAATAATAAAAATTATTAAAAGGTATGTGGGCGTGCTCGTGATGTCGGTTCTCGCTTTTTTGAAAAACAACAAAAAAGATTTGCTGAGAGTAGTTGCTGTTTTGGCATTGGCGGCGTTTGCGGCGGCTCTCATTTTCGTTTTTTCAAAAACCATTCTTCCCGATGCGGAAGAGCAGAACGCGTTCGGCACGGTCTATGCTGTCGGAGATTCCGAGTGACCTCGGCGTTATTATTGACAAGTATTAACTTTTTGATTCGGAAAACAGCGCTTTTTGCGCATATATATTTTCAAATAAAGGCAAAAGCCATCAAAGGAGATAAGAAGGCATGATCACGAAAAAAGAAACAGTCGCGATGCTCCTCGCCGGCGGACAGGGAAGCCGTCTGCACTTGTTGACCGAGCGTATCGCAAAGCCGGCAGTTCCGTTCGGCGGAAAATACCGTATTATAGACTTTCCGCTTTCAAACTGCGTAAACTCTGGAATCGATACGGTCGGCGTTTTGACTCAGTATCAACCGCTTGCACTTAACGAATATATCGGTAACGGTCAGCCGTGGGACTTGGACCGTACTTACGGCGGCGTTACGACTCTCCCTCCTTATCAGGCACAGAAGCGTGCCGATTGGTACAAAGGCACTGCAAACGCTATTTATCAGAACATAAGCTTCATCGATAAATACGATCCCGATTACGTCGTTATCCTTTCGGGTGACCATATTTACAAGATGGACTATGCGGAAATGCTCGAGAGCCACAAGAAGAACGAGGCAGACTGCACCATTGCGGTCTTCGACGTTCCGCTTGCCGAGGCGTCCCGCTTTGGTATAATGGCTACCGACGCTGAAATGCGTATCACCGAATTTGCCGAAAAACCGAAGGAACCCAAGAGCACTAAAGCGTCTATGGGTGTTTATATCTTCAACAAAGACAAACTCTTCAAATATCTCGAAGCCGACGAAGCTGACGAAACGAGTGCAAAAGACTTCGGTAAGAATATCATTCCCGCAATGCTCAACGCAGGCGAACGCCTCTACGCTTTCGAATTTGAGGGCTATTGGAAGGACGTCGGAACGATCGATTCTCTCTGGGAGTCTAACATGGACCTTCTCGGCGATCGTCCCGAGCTCAACCTCCGCGACAGAGAATGGCGTATCCATTCGAGAAACGATGCACTCCCGCCTCACTTCGTTGGTCAGGGCGCGGTCATAAATAACTCGATCATAACGGAGGGCTGTGAGATTTACGGTACGGTCATTAACAGCGTTCTCTCTGCAGGCGTAGTTGTCGAGAGAGGCGCGGTCGTCCGTGACAGCGTGATTCTCGGAAACGTAACCTTGCGTGCCGATTCGACCGTTGATTACTCCGTTATCGATGCTGATACCGTTGTCGGAAAGAGCGCTACGATCGGTAAAGAAATCGGTCTTGCAAAAGGCATCACTCTCGTCGGCGGCGGACTTACCGTTCCCGATGGCGTTTCCGTTCCCGACGGCGTATTGTGCGGCAACGATATGCTGAAAGAACTTTCCGCAAACAAGGGGGTAATCTAATGAACGCAGTAGGTATTATCTTTTCGAGCATTAACGAAAAAAGCGTATATGAATTGACAAAAGAGCGTACGATGGCTTCCGTTCCCTTTGGTTGCCGTTACCGCTTGATCGACTTTGCTCTTTCAAATATGGTGAACTCCGGCATCAACCACGTCGGACTCATCACTCACTATAACTATCAGTCCCTTATGGACCATATCGGCTCGGGTAAAGACTGGGACCTTGCCCGCCGTCAGGGCGGTATCAAGATACTCCCTCCGTACATAACTGCTTTTGCAAACTCGAGCAACTACCTTTACAACACCCGCCTCGAGGCGCTCATCAGCGTTCGTGATTTCATCGCTGACTGCAAAGAAGAGCTCGTCGTTCTTTCCGACTGTGATACGGTCTGCAACCTTGACCTTTCCGCAATGATCGATCAGCACGTGAATACGGGTGCTGATATCACTCTCGGCGTAAAGAGCAGCTACGTCTCGCAGGACTCCGACAGAACCGTGACGGTCGTAAGATCGGATGACGATATGAAAGTCACCGATATCGCTGACTATTCCGGCGTAAGAAGCGGCTTTGAAGACGTTTATATCCGCATTATGGTCGTCGGCAGAAAATATCTCGAGGAGATCATCACCGACGCTATCGCGCACGGCTATACGAGCTTCACGAAGGATATTCTCGTAAGAAACAACAAGTATCACGATTGCCGTGTTTATAAGTTCGACAGCTATTTTGCAACGATCAGAAGTCTCGGCGATTACTTCAGCTGCAGTATGGACCTTCTCGATCCCGAAATCCGCCGTTCGCTCTTCGGCATCAACACCCGCCCGATTTTCACGAAGGTGCGTAACTCCTCGCCGACTTCGTATATCGACGGCGCGATCGTACGCAATTCGCTGATCGCTGACGGATGTGTTATTCAGGGTACGGTCGAAAACTCGATCCTCTTCCGCGGCGTAAAGGTCGGCAAGAATACTCACATCAAGAACAGTATCATCATGCAGGATACCCTCACGGGTGAAAACGTTTACCTCAACTGCGTTATCGCAGACAAGAACGTCGTCATCCGCGATGGCAGAGTTCTCTCGGGCCACGAGACCCGTCCCTTCTTTATCGACAAGGATTCCTACGTTTGATAACGTGGTTTCAAATAACTGCATATTATTAAATAGAGTTTTAAGCGGGGAAATGCTCCTCGCTTAAAACCGATTTTAAATGAAATTTGAGGAATGTGAAAAATGAAAAAGAAGATACTTTTTATCGCAGGCGAATCGATGCCCTTTGCGTCCTCGGGCGGATTGGGAGACGTTATCGGCTCTCTTCCCGCGGCGTTGTCCGAAGCATCCGACGATTGCGACGTCCGTGTCATAATGCCTCTTTACTCGGCAATAACCGACGAGTACCGCCAAAAGTTCGAGTATATGAAGTATACCTTCATCAACCTTTCCTGGCGCAGAGAATATTGCGGTATTTTCCGCTACGTTTACAAGGGCGTTACCTATTATTTCCTTGATAACGAGCGTTATTTCAAACGCTTCAACCTTTACGGTGAGTTTGACGACGGAGAGAGATTTGCGTTCTTCTGCCGTGCCGCGCTTGAAATATTGCCCGATATCGATTTCTTCCCCGATATTCTCCATGCACACGACTGGCATGCCGCTTTGAGCGTTATTTATTTGAAGCGTTGCTATTGCTACGACGATAGATACAAAGACATAAAAGCATTTTTCACTATTCATAATATTCAGTATCAGGGCATTTATGATTTCTCGCTCCTCGGCGACGTCTTCGGTCTTATGCCGTCCGACCACGGTATCGTTGAGTACGACGGTGCGATAAATCTCCTCAAGGGTGCGATCGTCTGCGCCGATCAGGTTACGACCGTAAGCCCGACTTACTCCAGAGAAATACTTTCTCCGAAATTCTCTCACGGACTCGATAACGTTCTCAATATGTTCTCCTTCAAGCTCACGGGCATCCTGAACGGTATCGACCGCGATTTTTACAACCCCTCAAAAGATAAAGAGCTTTTTGCAAACTTCTCTTACCGTAACCTTGAGGGAAAACAGCTCTGCAAATCGGGTCTTCAGCGTATGCTCGGACTTCCCGAGAGGGACGTTCCGCTCGTTGCAGTCATTTCCCGACTCGTCAGCCACAAAGGTCTTGACCTCGTTATGCTTGCGGGCGACGATATGCTCAAAGAGGATATCCAGCTCGTTGTTCTCGGTCAGGGCGATAAGAGCTATGAAGAATATTTTGAATCTCTTGCCGCTCGCTATCCCGATAAGTGCAAAGCACTCATTACTTACAACCGCGACCTCTCGAAGAAGATCTACTCCGCGGCGGATATCTTCCTCATGCCCTCGAAGAGCGAGCCCTGCGGTCTTGCTCAGATGATTTCCTCGCGTTACGGCGCAGTTCCCGTTATCCACGAAACCGGCGGTCTCTATGATAGTATTAAAGACTTCGGCTGCGAGGGCGGCGGAAACGGCTTCACCTTTGCCGCATACAGTGCTTATGAAATGCTCAACTCTGTAAACCGTGCAGGCGGAATGTACCGCTTCGAACGCGATACGTTCGAAAAATTACGTAAAAAAGTCATGCGTGTCGACTTCTCTTGGAACAAGAGCGCATTGTCTTATATAGAACTTTACAACAAATTTTAATTTACCCGGAAGGAAACTCTCTAAATGGCAAACAAACTTAGCGCTTCCGAGCTCAAGGAAGCACTCGACAAAAAACTTTCGCGTTACTTCGGTATCAGCGAAAACGACGCAGACATCAACCAGTTGTATCAGGCAACGGTTTTGGCTGTCCGCGATATTCTCGCTACGAAGAATAAAGAATTCATCGAAAAAACGACCGAAAAGCAGGCAAAGGAAGTCTACTACATGTGTATGGAATTCCTTGTAGGCCGTTCGTTGAAGATGAATCTTTGCAACCTCGGAATCGAAGACGATTTCCGCAAGATCTTCAAAAAACTCGGATTCAATCTTGAAGATATCTATGAACTTGAGACTGACCCCGGCCTCGGTAACGGCGGTCTCGGACGACTCGCTTCCTGCTTCATGGACGCCCTCGCTTCTCAGGACTATCCCGCAAGAGGTTACTGTATCCTTTACGAATACGGTCTCTTCAAACAGCGCCTCGTTGACGGCGAACAGCTCGAGCTTCCCGACATTTGGCTTCCCGAAGGTCAGAACTGGCTCGTCCCCCGTCACGACAGAGCAGTAAAAGTTCGTTTCGGCGGTAAGGTCCGCGAGGAATGGAACGGCGACCGTTGCGACGTAATCTACGAGGATTATGACGAAGTCGAAGCAGTTCCTTACGATATGCTCATCTCGGGCGGCGTCGGCAAGGCAGTAAACAGCTTGCGCCTCTGGAAAGCAAGAGATATCAACAACTTCAACATGGAAGCGTTCTCTCAGGGTCAGTACCTAAAAGCGGTTGAAGAAAATACGATCGCCGAGACTATCTCGAAGGTTCTTTACCCTGCGGATAACCACCACGAAGGTAAACTTCTCCGCCTTACTCAGCAGTATTTCCTCGTTTCTGCATCCTTGCAGAACATCGTATGGCGTCACCTCTATCGCTATAAGAACCTCGAAAACCTTCCCGAAAAGGCAGCTATCCATATCAACGATACCCACCCTGCACTCTGTATCCCCGAGCTTATGCGTATTCTTATTGATGAGCATCACGTTTCTTGGGACAAAGCATGGGATATCGTTACCCGTACTATTTCTTACACGAACCATACCGTTCTTCCCGAAGCACTCGAATGCTGGAACGAGGACCTCTTTGCGCTCAAGCTTCCTCGTATCCACTCTATCATAAGAGAAATCAACCGCCGCTTCTGCGCAGAAGCATGGGAAGTGTTCACCGGCGATTGGGACAAAATCAGCCGTATGTCCATCCTCAACAAGGGCTCTGTACGTATGGCGAACCTTTCCGTAATCGGCTCTCACACCGTAAACGGCGTTTCCCGCTTGCATTCCGATATCCTTAAGGAAACTATCTTTAAGGATTATAACGATATGTATCCCGAACGCTTCACGAACGTAACGAACGGTATCGCACATAGAAAGTGGCTCTGCTACTCGAACCCCCGCCTTGCATCCCTTCTCGATGAAACGATCGGCAAGAAGTACCGTTCCGAGCCCGCTATCCTTTCGAACTTCTTGGCGTATGCTGACGATTCTTCGGTTTTGAAGCGCCTCGATGAGATCAAAAAGGCGAACAAGATCGATTTCGCAAACTATATCAAACAGACGAAGGGTATCACCATCGACCCCGATACCGTATTCGACGTTCAGGCAAAACGCTTGCACGAATACAAGCGTCAGCTCCTCAATGCGATCAACATTATGGCTATGTACCGTAAGCTCAAGGAAAATCCCGATGCTGACGTTACACCCACGACGTTCATCTTCGCCGCAAAAGCAGCACCCGGTTACTACACCGCAAAAGATATCATCCGCCTTATCTGCTATATCGCCGCTGATATCGAAAAGGATCCCAAGATCCGTGAAAAGATGCGCGTTGTATTCCTCGAAAACTATAACGTTACCCTCGCTGAGCATCTTATGCCCGCGGCAGAAGTCTCCGAACAGATTTCTCTCGCAGGTAAGGAAGCATCCGGTACCGGTAACATGAAATTTATGATCAACGGTGCGCTCACCATCGGTACTCTCGACGGTGCGAACGTTGAAATGGACGAAAAGGTTGGCAGAGACAACATCTACATCTTCGGTCATACCGCTGATGAGGTTGAAGAGCTCTGGCGCAACGGCTACGCTTCTTCCTATTATTATAACCGTAACCCCGAGCTCAAGGCGGCTATCGACCAGCTCTGGACCGGCTTCAACGGAAGATCGTTTGCCGATATCGCAAACTACCTCCTCTACAGCTTCGGCGTATCCGACCCCTTCATGTGCCTTGCTGACTACGACTTCTATGCAGAAGCACGCAAGCAGATGTATGCGGACTACAAAAACCGTGAAAAATGGAACCGTATGGCTCTTGCAAACATTGCAGGAGCGGGCTTCTTCGCGGCAGACCGCAGCATAAAGGATTATGCGGATAACATCTGGAACCTCAAACCCGTCCATCCCGATAAATAATGAACGCAATTTTCAAAATAACGGCGAACGGCACCCCTCTGGGGTGCCACGCCTTCCCGAAAGACAGTGACATAACCGTCACTCTTTCCGTTTTTGACGCCGATTGCGAAAACGCGTGGTTCTACATCGGCAACGATGAAAGAGTCCTCAGGGGCGATTCCGCGTTTATCCGCCGTGCCGAAAACGGATTTGAATGTGAATACCGCTTCAACACCGCCGAGTTCTGCGAGAACGACGGTTTGTTTTTCTGCCATTTTGAGTTCATTTCCGCAGGAAGACGCTATTATACCGCCTTCGACGGCTCGTTCAACTGCTATCTCGCGGATCATTTCGTTAACGAGGCGCAGATCCTCGTTTATGACGAGAGATATGAGATTCCCGATTGGATGAACAACGGCGTGGTTTATCAGATTTTCCCCGACCGCTTTGCGCGCGGCGGAAAGGTTACCCGCCGTGAGGACGCGGTGTATGATGAAAATTGGGAAAACGGAATCCCCGAGTATCCCGAGATCGCGGGCGAAGCATTCCCGAATAACACTCACTTCGGCGGAACGCTTTACGGCGTTGCCGAAAAGCTCGATTATCTCGAGTCCCTCGGAGTGACCTGTATTTATCTCAACCCGATCTTCGACGCGTATTCGAACCACAAATACGATACCGCCGACTTCATGAAGGTTGACAAAACCTTCGGCGGCGATGAAGCACTCCGCGAGCTGATCGAGAAAGCTCACGCACGCGGAATAAAAATCGTCCTTGACGGCGTTTTCAACCACGTCGGCGACGACAGTATTTATTTCGACGCTTACGGAAAACACGGCGGCGGTGCCTGCTCGTCGGAAAACTCTCCCTACCGCGAATGGTTTACCTTCACCAACTACCCTCACGAGTATGAAAGCTGGTGGGGAATACGTAACCTTCCGCGTACCGTACGTTGCGAGAGCTACGTGCGCCATATCACCGAGGAGGTCATTCCGAAGTATATGGAGATGGGCGTTGACGGCTGGCGTCTTGACGTCGTTGACGAGCTCGAGAGCGACTTTCTCGAGCGTATAACGAAATCCGCAAAAATCATGAAGCCCGATGCAATAATCATCGGTGAGGTCTGGGAAGACGCATCCAACAAGATTGCATATAATGAAAGGAAGCGTTATTTCCGCGGACTCCAGCTTGACTCGGTCACGAACTATCCGATAAGACGTGCGATGATCGACTTTCTGAAGAACGGAAATTCGCGCCATTTGGTGGATACGGTGAATATGCTTCACCGCAACTATCCGCCTCACAAATTGGCGTGCCTTTTCAATTACCTCGGCTCTCACGATACCGACCGTATCGCGACTGTGCTCGGGGGCGAGCCCGATTTTGGCGAGCCGAACGCGGTTCTCGCTACGAGAAGAATGGAAAAAGATGTTCGTAAGAAGACCGTAAAGTTGTTGCAGAAAGCGTACCTGCTTCTCGCGTCTCTCCCCGGTGTGCCTTGCCTGTTCTATGGCGATGAGATTGCGCTTGAGGGCTATCACGATCCCTTCAACCGCCGTCCCTTCCCCGAAAAGGGTTTTTCGGATAAAACGTCCGATTATTTCAAGAAAGTAAATGAAATAAAACGGAAAACACCTCTTTTCTCCGCGACGGAAATGACCGCCACCGAAGAAAAATGGGGTGTCGTGAGGATCGTGCGTACGATGGCTGACGAGAAACTCACTATTTTGGCAAATATGTCGGACGAACCGTTCAAGTTTGTTCTCGATTCGGAATCGATCGACGTTATGACGGAAAAGATATACAAAAGAAGCGTAACACTCCCCCCGAAAGACGTAATCGTGCTGAAATCGTGAAAAAACGGCTGATGTTACGTTACTGACAATGCAAATTCAAAATTCGCATCCAAAATAATTTCATAGATAGGAATGAATTGAAGTGAATTACAAAGAACTTGCCCCGCTTTTTGAGACAATTATCAAAGATTTCAATCTTAAAGGCAAATTGAAGGATATTCAGTGCATCGGCACGGGCAATATCAACGATACCTACCGCGCAATCATGCAATATTATGACGGTGAAAAGAGCTATATCATTCAGCGTGTCAACCACAAGGTATTTACCGAACCGCTGAAGATAGCCGAAAACGTAGGCAGAGTAACCCGCCATATCAACGCAAAACTCAAAGCGGAAAAAGCGTATGATATCCGCCGCCGTGTTTTGAAATATTACACGAAAGCCGACGGACAATGCTATCATATCGACGAGTCGGGCAACTATTGGCGCGTAGTATCTTACGTCTACGGCGCTGTGTGCGTCAGCGATCCCGACATTCAGCATCTTCGCTCTGCAGGCAAAGCATTCGGCGAGTTCCAAAAACAGCTTGCCGACTTCTATGCCGATACGCTTTATGAGACGATTCCCGATTTCCACAACACGCGCAAGCGCTATGCCGACTTGATAGCGGCAGCTGAGGCGGACGTTATGGGACGCCTTGATGAGGTTCGGGAAGAGTATAACTATCTTCTCGCGATGCAGTTGAAGGCGGAATATCTCTGTTATCTCTGTGACCTCGGAAAGCTCCCGTTGCGCGTCGTTCATAACGATACGAAATGCAATAACGTAATGTTTGATATCGACACCGACGAGCCCCTTGCCGTTATCGACCTCGATACGGTTATGCCCGGACTCGTTGCTCACGATTTCGGTGACGCCGTACGCTTTGCAGCGAACCCCGGCGGGGAAGATAACGACGATATCTCAAAGGTTTACCTCGATTTAGATTATTACAACGCGTTCATCGAGGGATTTTTGCCTCAGGTGAAGGATACCGCAACGCAGGATGAGATCGAAAGTCTTCCCGACGGAATTCTCGTCATCACTCTCGAGCTTGCGGCACGCTTCCTTGCAGATTATCTCAACGGTGACGTGTATTTCAAATGCAAAAAGCCGATGCATAACCTCATAAGAACGAGGGCACAGATTGCGCTCGCAAAAGATATTGATGCAAAAATGCCCGAGCTTCGCGCTCGTTTGGATAGCATAAGCAATAGAAAACAATAATTTTGTTTGTGCAAACCGACGAAATTTACCCCACTCGGGAAAATAAACTTGACAAATACCATGAAAGATGTATAATGTTAAAAAGCAGTTAAAATTCTGCGTGTATTTTTACGCCCTTTAACTGCTTCGGAGGACCTTAAATGCCGAACAATTTACCTGCAGAAATCGAGGAGGCGCTCGTTGCTTCCGCAAAAAGCGGTG
>JAZRRU010000081.1:0-6997 GCA_045651025.1 Eubacteriales bacterium | reverse complement strand
TATCTATTGTGTTTTCAATTAAAGAGTGATATAATTAGGATGAATTTTTATGTGGTCGGAGGAGAAATGTTCGGATACGTACGTCCCGTCAAGAGCGAGCTTCTTGTCAAAGACAGCGAATTCTACACGGCGGTTTATTGCGGGCTGTGTCATTACGGCGGAAAAAATGTTTCACCTTTGACAAGGTGGCTTCTTAATTATGATTTCGTACTTCTGGCGCTTTTACGAATGGCGCTTGTCGGCGAAACGGTTTGCGTCACCCAAAAAAGATGCCCCTACAAGCTGAAAAAGAAAAACTGCGTTTGCGCCGACGGGAGTTACGCCTTCGTATCTTCCGTGTTCGGTATGCTGACGTACGGTAAGATTCAGGACGACATACGTGACGAAAAGGGCATGTCGCGATTTTGCAAAAAGCTCGTGCGCCCGATATTTTCACACATCGCAAAGAAGTGCGATAAATACGAAGGGCTTGCGGATATTATAAAGACAGGGCTTGATACCACGCAAGAGGCAGAAGAAAGCAGATGTGCTTCCCCCGACAGAGCAGCAGACGGTTTTGCGACGATGATGAAGAAGATTGCATCATACGGGCTCGAAGGAAACGAAAAGCTCGTCGCAGAGGACTGCGGTTATCACATCGGACGCTACATCTACCTCGCAGACGCTTTTGACGATATCGAAAGCGACGAAAAGAGCGGAAATTACAACCCTTTTATCCTCATGTACGGAAGTGCAGAAAACGCGTTGAAAAACCAAGATCGGATCAAAGAGACGCTTTTTGACAGTCTGAATGCTTTTTCAAACTACTACGCACTTATTGCAAAAAATCCTAACACAGCGATCGACAGACTGATTTTTAATATAACCGAACTCGGCGGCAGAAGCGCCGTCAAGCGCATATGCGAAAGGAAAGACAAAAATGAACAACCCCTATGAAATCCTTGGTGTTTCCGAAAACGCCTCGGACGAAGAAATTAAAAAAGCATACAGAAAGCTCGCAAAGCAATATCACCCCGACAACTACGTTGACAACCCTCTCAAGGATCTCGCGGCAGAAAAGATGAAGAGCATTAACGATGCATACGATTCGATTCAGAAAATGCGCGCAACGGGCGGAAGTCAAGGCGGAGGTTTTTATGGAAACACGGGCTCGAACACTTACAACGGACCCGAAAACGTCTATACGCGCGTCCGCCGTCTCATCAACACGAACCGCATAAGCGAGGCAGAGACGGTTCTCGGCGGAATTTCCGCAAGTGAACGCAACGCGGAATGGCATTTTCTTATGAGCTTGGTATATTACCGCAAGGGCTGGCTTCAGGACGCGAGAAACGAGATCAACATCGCCTGCAATCAGGAGCCTTACAACCGCGAATACCGCGCTTTTCAGCAGAGAATGAGCTCGGGCGCATATTCAAGCCCCTACGCAGGAATGAACACGAATATGAACGAATGCTCGGGTTGTGACGTATGTCAGGGACTTCTTTGTGCAGACTGCTGCTGCGAATGCATGGGCGGCGATCTTATTCGTTGCTGTTGATCATGAAGCAGACTAAAAAAATCGCCCTTTCGGGCATATTCACGGCTTTATGTGTAGTCGTTCTTTTCTTGGGATCGGTATTCCAGACGCTTGATCTCAGCGCGGCGGCGTTTGCGTCGCTCATCGTTCTCGCGGCTTTTATTGAGCTCGGGAAAGGTTATTCGTTCGGCGTTTACGTTGCGGCTTCGATACTCTCGCTCGTGCTTCTCCCTTACAAAGCGCCTGCATTGATCTTCGCGGCGTTTTCGGGGTTTTATCCGATACTCAAGGAGCCGCTCAACCGCATAACACCGATGTGGCTCTCATATGCCGCAAGAACTGCTTGTTTTAACGTTTTTCTTGTTATATTCATCTATCTTTCAAAGCGTTTTTTCGGTTTCCGGGAAGAATTCGACGGGTTCACGGCGGTTATTTACGTGCTTGCAAACGTGACTTTCGTTGTTTTTGATTTTGCGTTGGAGCGTATCTCGGTATATTACGTTCACAAGCTCAAACCTATGCTTTTCGGAAAGCGATAGTTGACAAAAATAATACCGCGTGATATAATTATATGATATTTTTTACGGAGGTTTTGCAATGATTAAAAGCATGACCGGTTACGGACGTCACAGAGAGGTTATTGACGGCCGTGACATTTTATGTGAGGTGAAATCGGTCAACAGCCGATATCTCGATACAAACATCAAGATCGGACGTTCCTACTCGGCACTTGAGGACACGGTTAAGCAATATGCTTCGAGCCGTGTTTCGAGAGGCAAGATGGATATTTACGTCTCTATCGACAACATCGACGGAAGTGACAACGGTCTCTCGGTGAACGAAAAGTTCCTCGAAAGCTACGTTAATCTTCTCAGAGAAATCAAGGCGAAATATGAGCTCGGCGGCGACGTTACCATCCAGACGGTTGCGGGCAGAAACGAGGTTTTCGTTCAGACTCGCCCCGACGAGGATATGGAAGCACTCAAGGCACCGCTTACTGCAGTTATGGAAAAGGCGTTCGACGCTTTTACCGCAATGCGCGAAGCAGAGGGTAAGAAGCTCGAGAGTGATCTTCTCTCACATCTCTCCGTTCTCGAGGAAATACGCGCAAGAATCGTTGAGCGCGCTCCCGAGTCGGTCAGAGAAAGCAACGAGAAGATGAAGGCGCGCGTAAGAGAGCTTCTTGACGGCGCGAACTACGACGAAGCAAGATTGCTCACCGAATGTGCCGTTTTTGCGGATAAAGCAGACATCAGCGAAGAGCTTGCACGACTTGATTCGCATTTTGAACAGTTCAAGAAAATACTCAAGGAAACCGTTCCCGTCGGCAGAAAGCTCGACTTCCTCGTTCAGGAGATGAACCGCGAGGTCAACACCATCGGTTCGAAATGCAACGACGGCGAGATTGCAAAATCGGTTATCGACGCAAAGAGTTACGTCGAAAAAATCCGCGAGCAGATCCAAAACATCGAATAAGGAGACTACTTCATGAAGCTTATCGATGCAGGTTTTGGCAACTATGTCAATTGCGACAGAATCATCTCGGTCGTTTCGCCCGAATCACTCCCCGTCAGACGTCTCGTGCAGGATGCGAAGAATGCGGGACGGCTTATTGACGTCAGTTGCGGAAAGAAAACAAAATCGGTTCTTATTACAGACAGCGATCACGTCATTTGCTCTGCCGAAGAACCCGAAAACATAATTAAAAACATCACAGAAACAGAGAGGTAAAACAACCATGATGCTCTATCCTAACGTTCAGGACCTTACAAACGATAAAGTTAACCGCTACAAGCTCGTTATCGCCACCGCGAAATGCGCTCGTCACATCACCGACAAGGCAAACGCAGAGCGCGAATACGAGGAACTTCGCAGAATCGAGAACGACCGTTTCGGCAAGGACAGCAAAAACGACGATTCCCTCCTTTCCGAAAAGCCCGTTTCGGTTGCCGTTCAGAAGCTCTATGACGGCGAATACAAAATAGTTACTGAATAAAAAAATGAACAAAGCGTATGCCTTCGTACACATAACCGACATTTCCTACGGTATCGACAGAAAATATTCTTATTTTGTGCCTTTTGAATACCGTGAGGATATCAAGGTCGGTTCGGTCGTTGTTGTGCCGTTCGGAAATTCAAACAAGAGAAGAAGCGCGGTTGTAGTCGGTTTTTCAGAGAGTTGCGAATACCCTCACGTTAAGCCGATAGACAGCATTATGCGCTATCCTTTTGACGTTCCCGAGGACCTTATCAACACGTGTGCTTTTATGAAGGAGCGCTTTTTCTGTACTTTCGGGAGTGCGTTCCGTACGGTCATCCCTCCGGGGGTGAATCTTGACAGCGAGACGGTTTTTGAGATCGCCGAGAACGCCGACACAAGCAAGCTTAACGACGCGGGCGAGGTTCTTTTGAGAACCATCTCGCTCAAGGGTGTTTGCAGTGAGCGTGACATCATCAACGAATACGGAGAAGAAGCGAAAACGCTTCTCAACTCGCTCTGCAAGCTTGGTATTCTCATCAAGAAAAGCAGAGTTCCCGAAAAGCTCAACGAAAAGAATCTTTTTACATACGGACTCAATATCACGGAAGAAGAAGCAACCGAGCTCGCCGAGTCGGGAGACGGACTCACGGAAAAGCAAAAGGGGTTGCTCTCTTTCCTCATCCATTACCCTGCGGCGACGATGCGCGAAATCGAAGAAATTGGCGGTTTTACGCCTGCGATTGCATCGGCACTTGTCAAAAAGGGTATCGTAAGCAAGCAGGAAACCTCGTTTTTCAGAGAGGCGTACTCTTTTGACGATATTCCTCCGGAAGAGGAATTTTCTCTCTCGAAAGAGCAGGAGGAAGCTGTCAACGGACTCAAATCGCTCGCCGACTCGGGCGAGGCAAAGGCGGCGCTGCTTTTCGGCGTTACGGGAAGCGGAAAAACGAGAGTTATCATCGAGACCGCAAAGGCGGTCATCAAGAGCGGAAGGCAGGTCATCGTACTCCTTCCCGAGATCGGGCTTACTTCGCAGGCGGTGCGTGCTTATGCCGCCGCGTTCGGACATCGTCTCGGTCTCATGCACTCGATGCTCTCCGTCGGCGAAAGAACCGACACCTACAGAAAAATTCTTGCGGGTGACATCGACATCGTTATCGGCACGAGAAGTGCGATTTTTGCGCCGTTCAAGAAGCTCGGACTCATCGCGATCGACGAGGAGCAGGCGCACACATACAAAAGCGAAATGCAACCCAAATACCACGCGGTTGACATCGCTCGGTTCAGGTGCAGTCAATCAAAAGCACTCATGCTTCTCTCGTCCGCAACACCGTCGGTTGAGAGTTATCAAAAAGCGAAGTCGGGGGTCTATTCCCTTTTCACTCTCAAGGAACGATTCAGCGGTGCGGAGCTTCCCGAGGTGATCATCGAGGATCTTCGCGAGGATGAATCGCGCCTCACCGAAAAGCTCATCGGCAAGCGTCTTGCAGACGAGCTCAGAGCCGTCAAGGAAGACGGAAAGCAATCGATCATATTCGTAAACCGCAGAGGTTATAATTCACATATATCGTGTCACGAATGCGGGTTCGTTTTTGCGTGTCCGAACTGCTCGGTATCGCTCACTCATCACGCGTACGAGGGCAATATCAAAGGCACGCGGAGAATGTCGTGCCATTACTGCGGATACACGAGCGCTCTGCCGGCGAAATGCCCTACCTGCGGTGGAACGCACATCGGGTTCCGAGGGTTCGGCACTCAAAAGCTCCAAGACGAGCTCGAGAATGATTTCCCGAATCTTTCGATAACGAGAATGGACTCCGACACAACAGGCGCGAAATTCTCGCACGACAAGCTCATCGAAGAATTTGCAAACGGTGAGACCGACGTGCTTATCGGCACACAGATGATATCAAAGGGACTTGACTTCCCCAGCGTCAAGCTCTCGGCAGCGGTTTCGGTCGACAGTTCGCTATACATGGACGATTTCCGCGCAAGCGAAAGAACTTTTTCGCTTATTTCACAGCTTGTCGGACGTGCGGGCCGTTCGGGAAAGCGCGGTCGCGCGATTTTGCAGACCTACAATCCCGAAAACGAAACGCTCCGTCTTGCGGCAACGCAGGATTACGAAAAGTTTTTCGAAAGCGAAATCCGACTCCGAAAAGCAGTCGTATTCCCTCCTTTTTGCTCGATGGCTGTTTTTGGATTCGCATCGGCAAGCGAGGCGGATTGTGACAATTTTGCGAAGAAGTTCAGCACGATTTTACTTTCAACCTACGACAAAAATTTCAACGACATAAAAATTATAAAATTCGGTCCGTTCAGGAACGGAATTTACAAGGTGATGGGCAAATACCGTCAGCGTATAATTATCAAATACAAGGACAGCGCGAGAGCAAGAGAATTCCTCTCGACACTTTACGCAGAAGGTATGAGCGCCGCACCGAAAGCCGTCAAGATCGATCTTGACGTCAATCCCTCAATCATTTAGGAGGCAAAATTATGGCAATTTTGAACATACTTAAAGAAGGCGACGCAACGCTTCGCAAAAAATGCAGAAAGGTTGAGGAAATCACTCCGAGAATCCTCACTCTTCTCGACGACATGCACGACACGCTTGAAAAGGCGCAGGGCGTCGGTCTCGCCGCACCTCAGGTCGGCATTCTCCGAAGAATCGTTATCGTCGAGATCGATGACAAAAAGTACGAAATGATAAATCCCGAGATCATCGAAACGAGAGGCAAGCAGGAAGAAATCGAAGCATGTCTTTCGGTTCCCGATACCTACGGTCTCGTTAAGCGTCCCGCATGGGTAAAGGTTCGCGCTATGGACAGAAACGGCAACATATACGAAGCCGAGGGCGAAGGTCTTATGGCGAGATGCTTCTGCCACGAGCTTGACCATCTTGACGGAACGCTCTACATCGACAGAGCAAAAGAGATATACAACTCCGATGAAATCGAGGACGCAGAATGAGAATCGTTTTTATGGGCACGCCCGATTTTGCAGTCGCATCGCTCGAGGCACTTTATGAATCGGGACACGAGGTAGTCCTCGTCGTCACACAGCCCGACAGACCGAAAGGCAGAGGTTATACACTCACTCCCTCGCCCGTAAAGCAGTTCGCGCAGAGCAAGGGCACTCCCGTCATTTCGCCCGAAACGCTCAAGGACGAAAGCGTTATCAAAACGCTTGAGGATGCGAATGCAGACCTTTTCGTCGTTACGGCGTACGGCAGAATACTCTCGAAAAGAATACTCGACATTCCGAAAATCGGATGCTTTAATATCCACGCCTCGCTTCTTCCCTCGCTCAGAGGTGCAGCGCCTATCAACCGCGCTATCATGAACGGCGACACCGTCGGCGGTGTTACGGTTATGTTCATGGACGTCGGGCTTGATACAGGTGACATCGTAGTCACGCGCGAAACAGAGATCAAGGCAGACTGGACGGCGGAAGAATATCATGACCGTCTTATGGAGATCGGAAAGGAAGCGCTC
>JAZRRU010000080.1:0-16595 GCA_045651025.1 Eubacteriales bacterium | reverse complement strand
TTCATGCCCTCGCGGATAATCGCCTGAGCAAGGAGAGTTGCGGTCGTCGTACCGTCACCTGCTGCGTCGTTAGTCTTCGTAGCAACTTCTCTTACGAGAGCGGCGCCCATGTTTTCAAAAGCGTCGTCAAGCTCGATTTCTTTTGCGATCGTAACACCGTCATTCGTGATGAGGGGTGCGCCGAACTTTTTGTCGAGAACTGCGTTACGGCCTTTCGGGCCAAGGGTGATCTTTACGGTATCAGCAAGCTTGTCGATACCGCGCATAAGCGCTTCGCGCGCTTCGATGCCGTTTCTTATTTCTTTTGCCATTATTAATTACCTCCGAATGATTACTCTACGATCGCGAGAATATCGTTCTGACGGACGATGATATATTCTTCGCCGTCGAGCTTGATCTCGGTTCCGGAATATTTGCTTGTGATAACTTTATCGCCGCCTTTTACGGTGATAACGATTTCCTTGCCCTCAACCTTTCCGCCGGGGCCCACTTCAACAACTTCAGCGATCTGAGGTTTTTCTTTTGCGGCGCCGGTGAGGATAATACCGCTTTTTGTGGTTTCTTCTGCTTCGACCATTTTAACTACTACACGGTCGGAAAGGGGTTTGAGTTTCATAGTTTACCTCCAAACAGGTTCTTTTTATTTACAAATATGTTTATACAATTTAATTGTTAACAAATTAAGTCCAAGTTTGGGCTTAATTGTAAAGAATTGGCAATCAGTGCAAGAGAGTGCTAATAACGATATTTGTGAAAAATGTTTTTCTTTTCTCTCTCGTGATACAAGTGCCAAAATATCCGATCAACACGAACAGGTAATATTATATATCAAACACATCAAAAAAGCAACATTATCGCAAAAAGATTATTTTTTCGGCTTGAAAAACTGATAAAGGTTGCATTTTATCATTCCGTTATAGAGCACACGTTTTTTGTCGCTTCTTCTTCCGAAATAGCGTTCAAAAAGCTCATCCGAGGTTATTATATACATCTGCCAGGACGGAATATTCTTCTCGAAGGTTTTTCCGAGCGCTTTTGCAAGCTCTCTTGCCTCGGTAAGATCGCCAAGTCGTTCGCCGTAGGGCGGGTTTGTAATTATCGTTCCGCGTGCGCCTTCAATCGGGGAAGAAAACGCCTTTGCATCAGCGATTCTGAACTCAACGCAATGAGACACGCCCGCTTTTTTCGCGTTATCGCGTGCAAGCTCGATCATGGCGGAATCGATATCCGAACCGAAAATTTTCGTAAGAGGTTCGGTTATCTCGGCACGAGCCCTTTCCCTTTCGGTCTTCCAGACGTTTTTATCGAGCAAGGGGAATTGTTCCGCGGCAAAGTTACGCTTCAAGCCGGGGGCGATGTTACACGCCTGCATCGCGGCTTCGATCGCGATCGTACCGCTTCCGCAAAGGGGATCGCAGAGTATGACGTTATCGCGCATACGAGAAAGCTTTACCATTGCACTCGCGAGTGTTTCGCGCAGGGGCGCCAAGCCCGAAACAGCACGGTAACCTCTCTTGTGCAAGCCAACACCCGAGGTGTCGATCATAAGAGTAACAACGTCGTTCAGAATGAAAAACTCTATTTGATACTTTACGCCCGTCTCGGGAAAGATGTTTAGGTTATACTTCGCGGAAAGCGAGGTTACAACCGCTTTTTTTATTATACGCTGACAGTCAGGAATCGAAAAAAGCTTCGAGCGGATCGAGTGCCCTTTTACGGGGAACGCGTCGTTCTTCCCTATATAGTCAGACCAGTTAAGTTTTTTCGTTCCTTCAAAAAGCTCCTCGAAGCTATACGCACGGAAAGATCCGATTTTCACGAGCAATCTTTCGGCGGTGCGAAGGCGAAGGTTACAAACGGCAATCGCCTCGGGAGGTGCTTCAAAGGTGATTCTGCCATCAATAGTTTCGATTCTTTTATAACCAAGTTTGTCAATCTCCTCGCCGAGAAGCCCCTCGAGACCGAAAAGACAGGTTGCTACCAATAACATTTTTTACTCCGATCAAAAAATCAATTTATCGGCATAGCCGACGGCTATACCAAGCGCGGCGGAAAGAAGAATAAGCAAAATCGGGCTTGTTTTTTTAAACGCCAAGAACACGATAATTCCAAAAATCACTATTGACGAGAAAAAGCTGAAATCAAGCGCGATCGCCCCGAATCCTGCGGGGAAAAACACGCCCGCTCCGAGAGTTATGACTGCGGAAGCCATAAGTCCGATAACGGCAGGACGAAGTCCCGTCAGGCAGCTTTTTACGATGAAGCTGTTTTTGTATTTCTCATAGAATTTTGCAACGAGCATTATCACGATGAACGACGGAAGAACAACGCCAAGCGTTGAGACTACCGCTCCGAGAAGTCCCGCGGTTTCGACGCCGATATAGGTCGCCATGTTTATCGCAACGGGACCGGGGGTTGACTCGGCAACCGCGATGAAATTCAGCAGTTCTTCTTCGGACATCCAGGCATTCAAGAGAACTTCCTGCTTCATCAAAGGAAGCATCGCATAACCGCCGCCGAAGGTGAACGCGCCGATTTTTAAAAAGGTGAGGAAAAGATCGAGAAAAATCATTTACTCTCCCCCTTTCTTGAAATCATCGCAGAAAACAATCCCATCAACGCACCGCCGAAAATAAGGTAAAGAACGTTGATGCCTGTAAAGGTTGCGAGAATGAATGCAATCGCAGCCAAAGCGTACGAAAATAGATTCCAAGGGCATTTTTTTGCCATCGTGACGACTGCTTTTACGATCAGCGCGATAACGCCCGCGCGGATGCCGTTAAAAGCGAATTTTACGACCTCATATTGAAGCGCTGCTTCAAGAACGTAGGAAAGCGTCGAAATTATTATAAACGACGGAAGAACCGTTCCGAGTGTGGCGAAGAATGCACCCCAGAAGCCCGCCGTCTTCGTTCCGACGAAAGTAGCGGCGTTTATTGCAATCGGGCCGGGTGTCGACTCGGCAATTGCAACGATATCGAGCATATCGGATTCCTCGATCCATTTTCTTTTTTCGGCAATTTCGTGTTGAATAAGCGGTATCATCGCATAGCCGCCGCCTATCGTGAACGCGCCTATCTTGAAGAACGTCGAAAACAGAGCAAGGCATTTTTTTAATTTTTCCATTAAAATCAACCTTTTGATTTGATGATATTTTTGAGGTTTTCGAGAACGGAATAAGGTATTTTCATATCACCCTGACCGATACCGATCTCGATATGCGGTTTCATTTTTGCATGAAAGTCCGTACCTCCGCAGATTTCGAGTCCGAGTTCTTTCGCAAGGGACTGAAAATAATCCTGCATTTCGGGGGTATATTCGTTATAATAGCCCTCTATTCCGCAAAGTCCGTAGGATTTCAATTCCGCAAGGAATGCACGCAATTTCGTGTCGTCAAGGCGTATGAGGTGAGGATGCGCCACGAAAGCGAGTCCGCCGAGAGAGTTGATGAGCTTTACGGCGGATTCGGCAGTAAGATACTGCGTTCCGTCGTAGGCGGGTCTGCCGTTTGCAAGGTATTTTTCAAATCCCTCTTTTACGCTCTCCGTATAACCCTTTTGCACGAGAAGGCGGGCAAAATGCGCTCTGCCGATAAGCCCCGAGGGCGCAAGAGCAAGCGCCTCGTCCATCGTAACATCAAAGCCAAGAGAACGAAGTGCATTACACGTATTCGTCGTACGCTTTTTTCTCACGGCATTTATATTACGGAGCGCTTCTTTTAATATCGGAGATTTGTGGTCGATATACAACCCGAGGATATGTGTCTCGGTCTCGGACTGAACGGAAAACTCAATCGCGGGAACGATCTCGACGCCATACTTCTTCCCTGCTTCGATCGCTTCGTCAATACCGTCAACAGTATCATGATCGGAAAGAGCAATCGCGCGCAAGCCATTTTCGGCGGCGTGAGCAACGAGCTCCGTCGGTGTCATCGAGCCGTCGGAGCAGGTTGAATGAGTATGCAGATCGATAAAATCTTTAGTCTTCATCTTTTCTTATTTTAATACCTTTTAAGCGCATAAAATGGTTCGACAGGCGTATTTCCTTTTCGCCTGCGGGGATTGCGTCAAAAAAGTGATTATAGCCATACGTATCTTTATAGACCGCGTGGGTCTCGGTGCCGTCGGTCCAGCGTATAACGACCTTATCGCCCGAGTCGAGAACGAGATTTCCTACGAGATAACTCACAGCGAATACACCTCGGTGAATTTATTTTCAAGATATTCAACGTATGCGTTCGGGTCGAACTCTCTGCAAACCTTCTTGAAAAGGTCGGTCGGATCGTAGAGGCATCCGAATTTCCAGATTTTCTCGCGCATCCAATCGTTGATTTCGGTAAGCTTTCCGCTTTTTATAACAGAATCAACGTCAACATCCTTTTTCATCTCGGCAAGCATCTGAACTCCATACGCCGAGCCGAGCGCATAGGACGGGAAATAGCCGACGTTTGCGTTCGACCAGTGGCTGTCCTGAAGGACGCCGTTTTTATCGTCGGGAACGTCAACGCCGAGATATTCTTTGTAAAGTTTGTTCCACTCTGCGGGAAGGTCCTTCGCAGTAATTTCGCCCGACATCATACGTTTTTCGAGCTCATAGCGAACCATAACGTGCAAAGCGTAAGTCAATTCGTCCGCTTCGGTTCTTATCAACGACGGTTCGGAGCGGTTTATCATACGGTAAAATTCGTCGTCCGAAACGTTTCCGAGCTGATCGGGGAATTCTTTTTTGAGGAACGGAAGTATAAGCTCGCAGAAGGGTCTGCTTCTGCCGATGATATTTTCATAAAAGCGCGACTGGCTTTCATGGATTGCCATCGAAACACCGCCCTCAAGTGAGGAACGGAAAAGCTCGGGCATCGAGTTCATATCATAAAGAGCGTGACCGCATTCATGAACGACGCTATATAGCGAGCTTGCGAGGTTATCCTCGAAATAATGAGTCGTGATACGGACGTCTTTGCCCGTGAAGCTGATCGTAAAGGGATGCTCGGTCTCGCCGACGGTGAAATGGTCACGGTTGATGTCCATAACGTCCACGAGATAGTCCGTGAATTTTTCCTGCTGTGACTTAGGGTAATGCATTTTAAGAACCGAATCGTCGATCTGCTTTGCATTGCACACACGGGAGATAAGCGGAACGAGCTTTGCGCGGAGAGCCGTGAAAAACTCGTCACAACGCTCCTTTGTCAAGCCGCGTTCGTATTTATTAAGACAAACGTCATAGGGGTCTTTATCGGGATCGGTATAGGACGCGAAGCGTTTTAATGTATCGAACGTTTTTTGGAGATAGGGCTCGAAAAGTGCAAAATCGTTCGTTTCCTTTGCTTTGTGCCAGATTGCGGAGGATTCCGTGAGGTGAATGTTGAAATCGATCATTTCCTGCATAGGAATCTTGCGTGTTTCGTCATACTCGCGATAGAGTTCGGTAACCTTACGGCGTTCGATCTCGGAAAGAGAATCAAGGTTTTCGTTCAAAGTTTCGAGTGCTCCGATCAACTTCTCGGAAGTGATCAGCTCGTAGCCCATACGAGAAATCTCGCCAAGGGTGAGAGCGCGAATCTCAACGCTTCCCGATGGGGCTACGGTATCCCCATCGTAATAAAGGAGACCGCTTGCGTGGTTGAGCGCCGAATACGCATTTTCAAAAGATTCTATTTCGGAAAGTGCTTCTTTTACTGTCATAATTTGCTCCTAAAGATTTATTTGCTGCCATTTACCGCTCATGAATCGATAAGCGGAAAAGCCGAGGCGCATATACTGGTCGATAAGCAAGCTTATCCAAGCGCCATAGAGTCCGAATCCGAGAGGATAACAGAGGACGTACGCGGTTATCGGACGGACGATGCCGATCGAAATCGCAGACGTTACGGCAACGTATTTCGTATCGCCTGCGCCTCGCAAACCGCCGTTATAAACGACCTGAGATATCTGACCGGGAGAAACAAGAGCGATAATAAACGTCAATATTCTGCCGTTTTTCATAACGAAGTCATAATTGATGTCAGAGGGGTCGGCGAAGAGGCCAAGCATCCAATTTCCGCCGAATATCATAAGCAGAACGAGCATCGTCGAAAGTATGACACCGACTCTCTGACCTGCTTTTGCGAACAGGGTTGCAAGGTCGGGACGCGATTTTCCGAGGTTCTGACCTATCAGCGCGCTTGCCGCAACGCTGAGACCGTCACCGCAAGCAAAGGATATCGTCGTTATGTTCATACATATAGTATGAGTCGCGAATTCTGCCGTGCCGAGCTTTGCGACCAACATCGAATAGATAAAGAAGCCGATACGCATAAAAATCTGCTCGGTTCCTGCGCCGAGGGAAACCTTGCCAATCGTTTTCAGCATATCCTTGTTCCAGCGAATCATTCGCGAGAAATCGAATTTCAAGAATTTGTTCTTACCTAGAATCGAATAAAAACTCATTCCAAACGATGCTATGTTACCGACAAGCGTTGCAACAGCGGCACCTGTAACGCCCAATTTCGGGAAAATCCAAATACCGTTTATCAACATCGCGTTGAAGAATATGTTCGTAATATTCGCAACGACGTTGGTTCGCATCGATATCTTCGTGTTTCCGCTTCCGCGCTGAGCGGCGTTGATAATCATACCGAAAGAGGTAAACATCAAGCCGATCATAGTTATGCGGAAATATACCGTTGCATCAGCGAGTGTGTCACTGTTTGCACCCGAGAAAATCAGCAAGGGTTCAGCCACGATGGTTGCCGTACCGCAGAGCAAGACACCCAAAACCGCAACCAAGCCCAAAGACTGCGCAAGGCAGGCGTTTGCGCCGTCGCGGTCGTTCTGACCTTTGCGGCGGGATACGATCGCGGTTACAGCGATGCTCAATGCGAAGAAAACGGCATAGAATATCATTCTCGGCTGAGTCGTCAAGCCAACGGCGGCAACGGCGTTGGTTCCGCAGCTCGAAACCATTATGGAGTCAACAAGGTTGACAAGACTCATAAGGATCGACTCGACCATAGCCGGCCACGCCATTTTCAGAAAGTCTTTATAAAGTTCTTTTGTACGAGGAATTTCTCCGCAAGCTTTCAGTTTTCGGGACATACCCTCGGAGGAATAAAGATTTGAAATTTTCATTATTTCTATCGTTAATTATGGAAAAGTTTTTTTGTTTGGTAACGGGGCTCGCAGGTGAGATTTATGCCGAGCTTTTTGAGCAATTTTTCGTCAACCTGAGAAAGCAAGACAGAGGAATGCATTTCACAATCTTTCAGTTTTTTGAGCTGTTCGAGCGCAAGCTTTGCGTTCTCGTCGGTAACAGCGCAAACAGAGAGTGCAATCAGAATTTCATCCGTATGCAAACGCGGGTTCTGGTTTCCGAGGTGCTGAATTTTCAATTCCTGAATCGGCTCGATGACCGAGGGGGCCATAAGGAGCACCTCGTCTTTTATGCCCGCGAGATATTTGAGAGCGTTGAGAAGCATCGCGCTTGATGCTCCCAGAAGTGAGCTCGTTTTTCCCGTAATTATCTTCCCATCGGAAAGCTCAATCGCGGCACAGGGCTCGCCCGTTTCCTCAGCGCGTTCGTTCGCGGCGGAAACGACGGGTCTGTCGTCAGCGGAGATACCGCATTGGTTCATAAGAATTTCGATCTTCGAAACAGCGGAATCCTCACCCATACCCTTGCGTTGCTGGCAAAGCGCTTCGTAGTAACGACGGATGATTTCCTGATTTGCGGCGTTACGGCACGCTTCGTCGTCACAGATTGCGTTGCCCGCCATATTTACGCCCATATCAGTCGGAGATTTGTATGGAGATTCGCCAAAGATCTTCTGAAACATTGCGTTAAGTACAGGGAATATCTCGACGTCGCGGTTATAGTTAACGGTTTTCACACCATAAGCATCAAGGTGGAACGGGTCAATACAGTTAAGGTCGTCAAGGTCGGCTGTTGCAGCTTCATACGCGATATTTACAGGGTGGTTCAAGGGAAGGTTCCATATCGGGAAGGTCTCGAACTTTGCATAACCCGCTTTTACACCTCTCTGATGCTCGTGATAAAGCTGGGAAAGGCAGGTCGCCATTTTTCCGCTTCCGGGTCCGGGTGCTGTAAGAACCACAAGGCGGCGAGAGGTCTCGATATATTCATTTCTGCCGTAGCCTTGCTCGCTGACGATATATTTTACGTTCGAGGGATAGCCCTCGATGTGATAGTGCTTGTAAGTGGTAACGCCGAGTGCTTCGAGGCGTTTTTGGAACGCGACGACGGAGGGCTGGGCGTTATACTGCGTAAGAACAACGCTTCCGACAAAAAGGCCGCAGGAGCGGAAAGCGTCGATAAGTCGGAGAACGTCCTGATCGTATGTAATGCCCAAATCTCCGCGGACTTTATTTTTCTCGATATCGTTACTGCTGATAACGATAACGATCTCCGCCTCGTCCTTGAGCTCGGTGAGCATATCGATCTTTATGCTCGGCTTGAAGCCGGGGAGCACGCGGGACGCGTGGTAGTCGTCAAAAAGCTTTCCGCCGAACTCGAGGTAAAGCTTTCCGCCGAATTTTTCGATACGTTCTCTGATATGACGTGTTTGCAACTCCACGTATTTTTCGCAGTCAAATCCGATTTTCTTCATAGCAATACCTCATTGAGTTTGATTTTCATTAATTATTTCAAAAAGCTCGGAAAGAGACGAAACGACCACTCTTCCCGTATTCAAAAGCGCTTTTTCGCACTGATGCCCCGACGAAACGAGGACACATTCCGAACCGACGGCAGAAGCAACATCGCTGTCATGAACCATATCGCCGACGAAAAGTATTTTTTCTTTTTCGATGCCGTGTTCTTCAATATAGTTGCGTGTTCGTTCGATTTTTGAGCCGACGTTACAATCCTTTGCACCGAGAATCATCTCGAAGCAATCTTTTATGCCGAGGGATTCAAGAGTTGGCTCGATAAACTTGTTATGGCTCGAGGAAAAAATATATTGTTTGATTCCGTTATCATTCAGTTTTTTGAGAATCTCGATCGTTTTTTCGGAAACGGGATTTTTCGGAATGAATTTTTTGCAAAGCGGGTTGAACTCATCGGAAAGCGCTTGAATCGATTCCTGCGACATATCGAGGACCTTTTCATAAAATCTCACTATCGGCACGTCAACAAAGTCGCGGTATTCATCGAGAGTTATCGTTTTTCTGCCTCTCGTCTCGAGCATAATGTTCACCGCATCGCAAGCAGCAGACGCGTCGTCGAGCAGAGTCCCGTTCCAATCCCAAAAAATACAGTTGTACTTCATTTTTTCTCCCGTTTTTCAACAAAAAAACATAAAATCCGTATTCTACGGAAAATCATTCCAAATCAAATTTTATTTTAACATATTCATATTTTTATTTCAACAGTTTTTGCTTTTATTAATCACAATTTTCTCAATAAAAAACTTAAAACGCCCCTTTTAGAAAGGGACGTTTCAGCTTATTTCTGTTTCAATGCTCTTTCGAGCCAGATCGTACCGATTTCAAACGCGTCGTAGAAGTTCTTCTTTTCGCACTGTTTTACGACTTTTTCGTTGAAAGAAATATCGTCGTCGGTATTCTGGATCTGGACAAGCACCTTCGTCGCAACCTCGATATCACCGACTTTTTTCGCGTCAAGGATATTCATATAGAGAATATACTTATCGTCCGGAAAGCCGTAGAAAACGAAGCGGCCCTGTCTTACAAGGGGCTTGCCTTTATACATAAGGGTTTTAATTTCGCTCATCGGGATAAATCAACCTTTCTTTTTGTCCGTATTGATGAAATCCTCGACAAGAGTGCGAAGAAGTTCATCACGGTCGATCTTGGAGATGATCGCGCGGGAATTGTTGTAGTTCGTGATATAGGTAGGATCCTCGGAAACGATATAGCCAACGATCTGGTTAAGCGGGTTATATCCCTTCTCCACGAGTGAATCATAGACGCTCTGGAGCATTTCGCGCATAACTTCCTTGGGTTGCTCTTTGATCGGGAACATTATCGTCTTTTGCTTATTATCGAGCGTTTTTTTATTTCTATCCAACATAATCAACCCTCCTTGATCTCATACGGATAAGCAGTTTAACGTATTATACACCAAACTTTCGTTCTTTGCAAGTCTTTTTTCTATATTTTACCGAAGCCGAAACCGTATGCCTCGGCTTCGGTACTTTTTCTACTCAGGAACGAAGAACGATTCCGTTTTCTTTTTCGAGTTTTTTGAGTATCTTCTTGACGCCTGCGTCGGCTTCCTCGTCGGTCATGGTTCTGTCAGCAAGGCGGAACACAAGGCGTACGGCAACGCTCTTCTTGCCTTCCTCGACGCCCTTTCCGCAGTAGATATCGAAAACAAACGCGTCCTCGAGAGATTTGCCTGCGTAGGAACGGATATCGGAGAGGAGCTTTGCAACTTCAACGTCTTTTTCGCAGATAAGCGCGATATCTCTTTCCATCGACGGATAAACGGGAAGCGGAATATAGCCGCGTTCATTCTTGACCGCTTCAAAGAGATTCTCAACGGAAATCAAAGCCGCGCAAACGCCTCTCGGGAGATCGTAGTTCTCGCAAACGAGAGGATGAACCTCGCCGATCTTACCGATATTTTTACCTGCAACGTTGATATCAGCACAACGGCCGGGGTGGAACGAGGGGTCGTCGCTTACTGCAACATAGTCGCGTTTTGCGATGTTAAGGCGGATAAAGAGCGCTTCGGCATCGGCTTTCAACTCATAGAAGCCGCCGCAATCGGGCGTGAACGCGAAGCAAAGCATCTTCTTCTCATTCGAAAGGTCGCCGTCACGGAAATAAAGAGTCATTATTTCGGACATACGGCATTTTTCAACCTTGCGGTTTACGTTTCTTGAAAGCACCTCGAGCATCGAAGGAAGAGCGTGAGTACGCATTACCGAGGTATCCTCGCCGAGCGGATTTATCAAGCGGATGAAATCACGTAGAACACTATCCTCGGGAACGTTAATCTTATCGAGAGAAGAGGGAGAAACGAAGGAATAAGTACAGGTTTCGCAGTAGCCGAGACCTGCCATAGTATCGTTGATACGATAGCGGAACGCTTCGATCGGGAGACGTCCGCCGAGGTCGGCAGCGCCTTTGAACATCGTTTCTTCGATCTTATCAAAGCCGTAAAGACGTACGACTTCTTCGGAGATATCGGCAGTGTTGATGATATCACTGCGGTAAGCGGGAACGACAAGTCCGCCGTTGCCGTCGGCAACGAGCTCAACCTTTTTCAAAAGCTCGTCCATCTCGGAATCGGATATATTCGTTCCGAGAAGAGCGTTGATCTTTGCACGGTCATACGCAACGGTACGTTCATTAATATCTGCGTTATTGATATCGATTATTCCCTCAACAACGTCACCGCAAGCGAGCATATTTACAAGCTCAGCCGCACGGTCAACCGCGGGAAGCGTGTTACACGCAGGGAGACCTTTTTCGAACTTTGCGGAGCTATCGGTACGGAGACCGACTGCTTTTGAGGTTTTTCTGATGCTTTCACGCGCGAAATTTGCGCTCTCGAAAACAACGGTAGTTGTGTTTTCGGTAATTTCGCTGTTTTCGCCGCCCATAACGCCTGCAAGTGCAACTGCACGCGAGCCGTCAGCAATAACGAGCATTTCGGGAGTGAGCTTGCGGGTTACGCCGTCGAGAGTGACAATTTCCTCGCCCTCGGACGCGTTACGGACGTTGATTTCACGGCTCTTGATATATTCGTAGTCAAAAGCATGCATCGGCTGACCGTATTCGAGCATAACGAAGTTCGTGATATCAACGATATTGTTGATCGGTCGTACGCCTGCGGCACGGAGCTTTGCACGGAGCCAGAGAGGCGAGGGCCCGATTTTTACGTTCTTCACTACTCTTGCGGTATAACGGGGGCAAAGTTCCTGATTCAACACGTTAACTTTGATGAAATCCGACGCTTTTTCGCCGTTTTTTGCCTCTGTCACCTTCGGCTCGGGGAGAGTCGTTTTTGCGTCAAAGGTAGCGGCAACTTCACGTGCGATACCGATATACGAAAGGCAGTCGGGACGGTTGAACGTGAGTTCGAATTCAACGATCGTATCGTTGATCTTGCAAACGTCTCGGATATCGTCGCCGAGGTTGCATTCCTCTTCGATAATGAAAATGCCGTCCTCAATCGCATAGGGGAAATCGTTCACGGAAAGACCGAGTTCGCCGAGGGAGCAGAGCATACCCTGCGAAACGACGCCTCTGAGTTTTCCGTTCTTTATCGTCTTGCCACCGGGCAAGCGAGCGCCATCAAGGCAGACAGGCACAATATCGCCTGCTTTTACGTTCTGCGCACCGGTTACGATCTGAAGTTTTTCTTCTTTTCCAACGTCGAGCTGACAGATAATAAGGTGGTCGGAATCGGGGTGCGGTTCGGTTGACATAATTTTACCAACCACAACTTTTTCTATATCGCTGCCGAGGACTTTATAACCCTCAACCTTTGTGCCTGTCATTGTCATAGCATCGCAGAAGGTTTTTATGTCGTCGGGCGTGTTTACATAATCTTTAAGCCAATTAAGTGATACTTCCATTTTCCATTCTCCTTCCGTCAATTAAAACTGCTTTAGGAAGCGAGCGTCGTTTTCGAACATAAGACGAAGGTCGTCGATACCGGACATAACCATCGCGACACGTTCAACACCCATACCGAAAGCAAAGCCGGTGTAAACCTCGGGATCGATTCCGCCTGCGCGGAGAACCTCGGGATGAACCATACCCGAGCCGAGAATTTCCATCCAGCCCTCACCCTTACAGAGACGGCAACCCTTTCCGCCACAGACGAAGCAGGAAACGTCAACCTCAGCAGAGGGTTCGGTGAACGGGAAGTTGTGCGGTCTGAAACGAGTTTTCGTTTCGGGACCGAACATCGTTTTTGCGAACTTTGAAAGGATACCCTTCAGGTCGCCCATAGTGATGCCTTTATCGATAACAAGTCCCTCGAGCTGATGGAACATAGGCGAATGGGATGCGTCGGCAACGTCGCTTCTGTAAACTCGACCGGGAGAGATGATACGGATCGGCGGAGTCATTTCACGCATCGCACGGATCTGAACAGGAGAGGTCTGAGTACGGAGAAGCGTGGACTCGGTAATATAAAACGTATCCTGAAAATCGCGCGAGGGGTGGTCCGCGGGAGCGTTGAGTGCATCGAAGTTATTCGTTACGGTTTCAACCTCGGGGCCTTCGACGATTGAGAATCCCATATCGATAAATATCTCGGTCATGCGCTCGAGCGCACGGGTTATGGGATGAATATGGCCTGCGTTTGCAGGAACTGCATCATAAGTAACGTCGAGCTTTTCCTCGGCGAGAGAGCGCGCAAGAGAAAGCTTTTTGAGCTCGGCACCGCGTTTTTCGAGAGCGGATTCGATGGCGTTTCTTACCTCGTTTGCAACCGCGCCGATAACGGGGCGTTCCTCGGGAGTGAGCGAGCCCATTCCACGCAAAATCGCGGTCAAAGCGCCTTTTTTGCCGAGGTATTTAATTCTTATTTCTTCGAGAGACGTATCCGCAGCTTCGATCTCGGCAACTGCGGTCGTTCTTATCTGTTCTAACTGATTTTTCATTTATTTTGCCTTTCCTTTTTATTCAAGGTAATCCTTCAATTTTTTCGAACGGCTCGGGTGGCGGAGCTTGCGCAACGCCTTTGCCTCGATCTGACGGATACGTTCACGGGTGATGTCAAAGACCTTGCCGACCTCTTCGAGAGTTCTCGGTCTGCCGTCTTCGAGACCGAAGCGGAGTTTGAGGACCGATTCTTCACGGGGAGTCAAGGTGTGAAGAACTTCCAAAAGGTGTTCTCTCAACATCTGATACGATGCGGCATCGGCAGGTGCGGGGGTGTTATCGTCCGCGATAAAGTCGCCGAGATGCGAATCTTCCTCTTCGCCGATCGGCATTTCAAGCGAAACGGGCTCCTGCGCGATCTTCAAGATATCGCGAACCTTATCGACGGGCATATCCATTTCTTTTGCGATTTCCTCATCAAGCGGGTCTCTTCCCTTTTCCTGAAGAAGCTGGCGGGAAACGCGGAGAACCTTGTTGATAGTTTCGACCATGTGAACGGGGATTCTTATCGTTCTTGCCTGATCGGCGATCGCACGGGTGATTGCCTGTCTTATCCACCAAGTAGCGTACGTCGAGAACTTAAATCCCTTTCCATAGTCAAACTTCTCAGCCGCTTTCATAAGACCGAGGTTACCCTCCTGAATAAGATCGAGGAAGAACATACCGCGGTTTACGTAGCGTTTTGCGATACTTACAACGAGACGAAGGTTCGCTTCGACGAGCTGTTTTTTCGCGTTATTGTCACCATGGGACATTCTGTTTGCGAGCTCGAGTTCCTTTTCTGCGGAGAGAAGCGGAACCTTACCGATTTCTTTGAGGTACATTCTTACGGGGTCGTCGATTGAAACGCCTTCTTGCGAAAGAAGAGTATCAACGTCCTCGGTCACCTCTTCAAATTCTTCGTTTTCGATATCCTCATCGGTAAGATCAAAAACGCTGTTTGCGAGCTCGGCTGCAACGTCAATGCCGTTACGTTCCAATGCCTCGCATGCTTTTTCGAGTTTTTCGAGAGATACGTCGGTATCGGCGAGAGCTTCGAGAACCTCGCGCACTTTTATCGTGCCCGCCTCTTTCGCTTCGTCGATTTTTTCGGGGGCAAAACCAGACAATTCCTTATCCATTATTATCCTCCTGTATGTTAGCTTTTTTATTTTTGATTATATCAAGATATTCGCCGAGTGCCGAAACGGGATCAGCTTCAATCTTTTTATCGTATTCGTTACGCTCGCGGAGCGTTTTCAGTGCATCGATATGTGCATTTAGCGCGGTAAGCGTTATGTCACCGAGTTGTAATCTTGAAGCACGGCAGTTTTCAAGCGCGCCTATCTCACGAGCGGTCAGAACGCCGTCTTTTGAGAGCACAACCTCACGTTCCTCTGCAAAATCGTCGCGGAAAAGCGAGAAAATCTTCTTGTTCAGAGAGGTCGCGAAGTCGTCCTCGGTCAAGCGTTTCACGGCTTCGGGTCCGAAATCCTTCCTTATCAGCAGAAGACCGATTATTGCTTCTTCATGAGATGCCTCGGACGAGAATTTTATCTTGTCGCCGTTTGCGTTACCGCCGAATCCGCTTTGCTCTCGCAGGGCGGCACGGCCTTGCTCGCGGTGATGGTTCTTTTCGTTTTTCTTATAAATACGTTCAACCTCATCGAGAAGCGAGCCGAACGTCAGCCCAAGCTTTTGCGCCGCGCGGGAAGCATAGACCTCTCGTTCGGGACGCGAAGCAAGAGTTGCGATAAACTCGGTAACCTTTGGTACAGCGCGGAGCTTTTCCTCCGCGACGGTGATATCATATCGCGAGATGATCTCATCGATGCGGTAATCTATCTGTCCCGACGAGCCGGTTAATTTCGCACGGAAAGCGTTTGCTCCGAATTTTTTGATAAATTCGTCGGGATCCTTCGTCTCTGTTCCGAGGTTAATTATCTTCGTATCCACGCCGACCTGATTGAGCATTTCGATACCCTTTAGGGTCGCTTTTCTGCCTGCGGCATCGATATCGTAAGCGAGGTAGACTGTGCGGACGTAATTCGAGATCGTTCTTGCGTGCTCCGACGTTATCGCCGTTCCGAGCGTAGCGATCGCGTTATCAAAGCCGGCTTGATGAAGTGCGATACAGTCGGGCGAGCCCTCGCAAAGTATAAATGAGCCCGAATCGGTATTTTTCGCAATATTAAGCCCGAAAAGGATACGGCTCTTTTTGAACACGGGGGTATCCGATGTATTTATGTACTTACGCTCGTCGTTTTCGTTGAGACGGCGTCCGCTGAACGCGACAACCTCACCGTTTGCGTCAAAAACGGGGAACATGATACGGTTTCTGAACATATCGTACATTCTTCCGTTCTTTCCCTCTCCGCCGAGAAAGGCGGTCTTGATTTCAAGAGGTGTGAAACCTTTTGAGGTAAGATAATCACAAAGGGGAGCTTGTCCGTAAGGTGAGTTCGGGGCAAATCCGATCCCGAAGCGTTTTACGGTCAGTGACTCGAAATTTCGTTTTTCGAGATAGGCACGGGCGTACGCGCCCTCGGGAGAAAGAAGAGATTTGTAGAAAAAGCGTGCCGCCTCGCGGTTCATCTCAAAAATGCGGTCGCGTTTTACGGTCGGCTGGGACGATCTTTTGTCGTACGTTTCTTCAACCTTTATGCCCGCGCGCTTCGCGAGAAGCTCAACGGCGTCGCGGTACTCTAAATTCTCGGTCTGCATAACGAAAGTCACGACGTCACCGCCTGCACCGCAACCAAAGCAATAATAGCTGCTCGTAGCAGGAAACACGGTGAAAGACGGGGTTCGTTCGCTATGGAACGGGCAACGTCCGACGAGGTTACCGCCGGCGCGCTTCAGAGTCACCACCCTGCCGATAACGTCCTCGACGGAATTTCGCATTTTTATTTCTTCCAAAAATTCACGCGTGAAAGCCATTGTACCCTCCTTTCGCGTATTAATTTGGGGTTATTCAATAGATATTTGAAGAACTCTTCCGTCGTTTTCGTTGGGGTTTGGATAGTCGTTTGACAT
>JAZRRU010000079.1:0-2775 GCA_045651025.1 Eubacteriales bacterium | reverse complement strand
CATTTTGTAACCCTCCCTTACACATCTGTTTACGAGGAAATTCAATCCAATGGTGACATTATATCAAAGGTTTCGACATATGTCAACAAAAGATTTTAATAAATTCCTAATTGATCGTTCTTAAATTAAAGAGCGTTTTTTGCGGTTTCAACGAGCTGAGCAAAAGCTTCTTTGTCGTTGATTGCGAGTTCGCTGAGCATCTTACGGTTGAGTTCGATGCCGCTCTTCTTAAGACCGTACATAAAGCGGGAGTAGTTGATACCGTTTGCTTTGCATGCTGCGGAAATACGGGTGATCCAGAGAGAACGGAAGTCTCTCTTTTTCATTTTTCTGCCGGCGAAAGCATAGTTGCCGCTCTTGAGAACAGCCTGCTTTGCCATCTTGAAATGTTTACTCTTTGCGCCCCAATAGCCCTTTGCGAGCTTGAGCATCTTATTTCTTCTTTTTCTGGTCGCAAGTGCGCCTTTAATTCTTGCCATCTTTCACAAACCTCCGATTATTTATAGGGGATCATTCTCTTAAGATCGTCGTAGCGAGCAGCGCTGACATAAGATGCCTTGCGGAGTGCTCTCTTCGTTTTGCTCGGCTTGAGGCCGGTCTTGTGACGCTTGCCGGGACGGTTCATCTTGATCTTACCGGTTGCGGTGAGAGAGAAGCGTTTTGCGGAAGCTTTGTGTGTTTTGATTTTTCCCATGATGTTGTTTCCTTTCAGTTATTTTGACTTTTTCGGGGCGAGGATCATCGTCATGTTTCTGCCGTCGAGAACGGGCTTCTTTTCGATAACGGCGTTTTCACCGCATCCTTCGGCAAATCTGTCGAGGAGCTGTGCGCCGAGTTCGGTATGAGCCATTTCACGACCGAAGAACTTAACGATAACTTTTACCTTGTTGCCCTGTGCGAGGAATTTAAGCGTGTGGTTTAACTTTGTATTGAAATCATGAGTGTCGATACGGCACTTCAATTGAATTTCCTTGAGTTCGATAACCTGACGTTTTTTGCGCTGTTCCTTTTCGCGCTTTTCTTTTTCAAAGCGGTACTTGCCAAAGTCCATGATCTTGCACACGGGGGGAACAGAATCCGGAGCGATCTCGACGAGGTCGAGTTCCGCCTCATTCGAAAGGCGAAGTGCTTCGGTAATCTTCATGACACCGAGCTGGTTTCCGTCCGCACCTATGACACGGACTTCGGATGCTTTGATGTCTTCATTGATTGAAGTAGTAGGTTTTGTGGCGATGAGAGGACACCTCCAAGTTAAATTTGCAAAAAATAAAGCAAAGCAGAAAACCCACTTTGCACAGTCAAATACCGCCGGCGAAACAAACGCCGACTTGAAGATATTGACCGAGCATGGCTTTTTGCCGCAGGGTGAGAGCAAAGCTCTACTTCTTATGCCTGAACATAATAACACAAAAGGAAAAGGTTGTCAATAGGTTTTTTCGAAAAAAGATACGTTTTTTCGCACTTCTTTTCCGACTCCGCATAAAATGATTTTAGAAGGAGGAGATAATTATGCCAATGCTTTTTTTGAGTCCGTCGACACAGGAATTCAATCAATATTACGACGGAAGCGGAAGTGAAGAATACTACATGAACCTTATTGCCGATTATATGGAGCCATATCTTACGGCAAGCGGTATAACGTTCACGCGGAACAATCCCGAGGGGTCGGTCGGCGATTCGGTTCGACTTTCGAACGCAGGCGACTACGCGCTTCATCTTGCGCTTCATTCGAACGCGTCGGGTACGGCGAACTACGGTCGTCAAACAGGCAGTGATACTTACTACTACCCCACCAGCGTCAACGGAAAGCGTTTCGCGGACATTATCGTCGCGAATCTAAAACGAATCTATCCCAATCCCGATCTCGTACGCGCGATACCCACGACAACGCTTTTTGAGCTGAATAACACTCGCGCTCCCTCGGTTCTCGTCGAGCTCGCATACCATGACAACCCAAGCGACGCGGAATGGATCAAACAAAATCTTCAACTCATCGCAAAGAACCTCTCGCAATCGGTTGCCGATTACTTCGGTCTCACGCTCATCGATCCGCCCGACAAAACACAAACGGGTACCGTCGTCACTGAGGGCGGTCGTCTCAACGTTCGTAACGCGCCGAATCTTAACGCAACGATCGTCGGTCAGATACCGAACGGCGCAAGGGTTACCATCAAAGGACAAAGCGGTGACTGGTATCTCGTTTCCTACAACGGTATTCAGGGCTACAGCTACGGAGCGTTTATTCGGGTGGGTTGAGTTTGGTTTGCTTCAACGCCGTCTACGACGTTCCCACTTCCCTTCAAGGCGAAGGCATTGAACGCAAAACATCTGCGCAAAAAACAAAACTGCCGTAAGTTCGACTTACGGCAGTTTTTTATTTGACTTATATTCCGCGCTTTATTCCGCAGCATCGAGCTTGAACTCAATCGTTTTGTATTCACCCGAGGTGAAGGTGCGGTTGAACTGGAACGCGGTTATCTGGACTGTTTCGCCCGCTTTGTATTTTGCGAGAGCGTTCGTGAGGTCGTCAGAAGTCTCGATCTTCGTTCCGTTGAAGTCAACGATGATATTATAAGCGCCGAGACCTGCTTTGTACGCCGAGGAAGAAACAGTCACTTCGGCAACGAAAACGCCTTTTTCGGGGTAATCGCAGGACGGTCTGATTCCGAGCGCATAAATTCCCGTCTGAACGTCGGTTACGGAAATTCCGATACGGGGTGTTGCCGTTGCGATACCGCTCTCGCCGATATCCTCACCTGCGATGAGTTTTTTAAA
>JAZRRU010000078.1:0-59076 GCA_045651025.1 Eubacteriales bacterium | reverse complement strand
CTTGCCGAGCTCTTCCTCGCTGAACTTTCTTTCATCGGGTCCGTCATCGTCATCCGAGTAATCCTTGAGCGGAATCTCGTTGTCGTTCTTGTCAAGCACTCTTACGTCGAGCGCGAGGGACTGAAGTTCCTTTGCAAGAACCTTGAGGGATGCGGGAACGCCGGGGGTGGGGATATTCTGTCCCTTGACGATTGCTTCGTATGCCTTTACACGGCCCTTGATATCGTCGGACTTGACGGTAAGAATTTCCTGAAGGGTGTATGCTGCGCCGTATGCTTCGAGCGCCCAAACTTCCATTTCACCGAAACGCTGACCGCCGAACTGCGCTTTACCGCCCAACGGCTGCTGAGTAACGAGCGAGTAAGGACCGGTCGAACGAGCGTGAATCTTATCGTCAACGAGGTGGTGGAGCTTAAGGAAGTACATATAACCGACGGTAACGGGGTTATCGAACGGCATACCTGTACGTCCGTCATAAAGAACGGTCTTACCGTCAACGACCTTGATGAGGTTATCGGAACGGAGAGATTCAAATTCTTCTTTGTTTTCTTCGATCCATTCACGGCTGAGCTTTTCGATGTGCTTCTTGCCGGTCTCGGAATCGGTAATTTCTTTGTAGATAGCTTTGCCTTCCGCGGTTTCATCGTAACGGAGATCGCGGTAGACGTTTGCTTTTGCAAGACATTCCTCGATGTCTTTTTCGTTCGCGCCGTCGAATACGGGGGTCATAACCTTCCATCCGAGCTCTTTCGCCGCGCGGCCAAGGTGAACTTCAAGTACCTGACCGATGTTCATACGGGAAGGAACGCCGAGGGGGTTAAGAACGATATCAAGAGGAGTACCGTCCGCGAGGAAGGGCATATCTTCGCTCGGGAGAATACGGGAAATAACACCCTTGTTACCGTGACGACCTGCCATCTTATCGCCGACAGAGATCTTTCTCTTCTGTGCGATGTAAACTCTTGCAACCTTGATAACGCCGGGAGCAAGAATATCACAATCGTCACGCGAGAATACCTGAACGTCAACGACAATACCGGTTTCGCCGTGAGGAAGCTTGAGAGAAGTATCTCTGACTTCGCGGGCTTTTTCACCGAAGATCGCACGGAGGAGACGTTCTTCCGCGGTGAGCTCGGTTTCGCCCTTGGGCGTTACCTTACCGACGAGGATATCGCCGGAATGAACCTCTGCACCGATGCGGATAATACCGTCAGCGTCAAGATCGCGGAGCGCGTCCTCGCCAACGTTGGGAAGCTCACGGGTGATTTCTTCCGGTCCGAGCTTCGTATCTCTCGATTCGCAGTAATATTCTTCGATGTGAATAGAGGTATAAACGTCATCTCTTACGAGACGTTCGTTAAGGAGGACTGCGTCCTCGTAGTTATAACCTTCCCAGGTCATGAAGCCGATAAGAACGTTCTTACCTAGCGCTACTTCACCGTGATCGGTCGCAGGACCGTCAGCGATGATATCGCCGGCAAGGATTCTCTCGCCCTTCTTGACAACGGGGCGCTGGTTTACGCAAGTGCCCTGGTTGGAGCGCTTGAATTTGATAAGATTATAGACGTCCGTGCCGCCGTTATCCTTACGGACAACAACGCTGTCGGAGGAAACGCTTTCAACGATACCGTCGTTACGGCAGAGAACGAGAACGCCGCTGTCGTAAGCCGCCTTGTATTCCATACCCGTACCGATGATAGGAGCGTCGGTGATCATAAGCGGAACTGCCTGCTTCTGCATGTTCGAACCCATGAGCGCACGGGTGTTATCGTCGTTTTCAAGGAAGGGGATCATCGAGGTTGCAACCGAAACGACCATCTTCGGCGAAACGTCCATAAGGTCGATCTTTGCAGCTTCGAACTCAAGGATTTCGTCTCTGTGACGTGCAACGACCTTACGGTTGAGGAAGTTGCCGTTTTCGTCGATCGGCTCGTTTGCCGTTGCAACAACGTATTCGTCCTCTGCGTCAGCAGAAAGATAGACGACGTCCTTTGTAACAACGCCGTTACGAACAACGCGGTAAGGCGCTTCGATGAAACCGAACTTGTTTATTTTTGCATAAGTTGCAAGCGAGGAAATAAGACCGATGTTCGGACCTTCGGGAGTTTCGATAGGACACATTCTGCCGTAATGGGTGTAGTGAACGTCTCGAACCTCGAAGGATGCACGGTCACGCGAGAGACCGCCCGGACCGAGCGCGGAAAGTCTTCTCTTGTGGGTAAGCTCTGCGAGGGGGTTTGCCTGGTCCATGAACTGGGAAAGAGGGCTCGAGCCGAAGAAGTCGCGGATCGCGGAAACGATCGGACGGATGTTGATGAGCGACTGGGGAGTAACAGTGTCGATATCCTGAGTCGTCATCTTTTCCTTGACGATCTTGTCCATTCTCGAGAAGCCGATTCTGAGCTGGTTGAGCAAAAGCTCACCGACAGAACGCAAACGGCGGTTGCCGAGGTGGTCGATGTCATCGGTCTTGCCTACGCCATGGTAGAGGCAGAAGATATAGTTGATCGAAGCGAGAATATCGTCGATCGTGATGTGCTTGGGAATGAGCTCGTTGATAGCTTTGTTGCAAGCTCTCTTGAACGCATCAACGTCGGAAAGTCCGACCTCGTTGATGATACGAACGAGAGGATCGATGGAAACGTATTCGCCGAATCCGAGAATATCGTCGGAAATGCCGGTGACAGCGGATGCATCAACCATGCGGTTGGTGAATACCTTAACTTCGGTTTCCTTTTCGTCGTCCGCGCAGGAAAGCCAAACTTCGCAAACGCCCGCAGCTTCGATAGCTTCTGCTTCGGTTCTCGAGAGTTTTCTGCCTGCTTCGAAGATAACCTCGCCGGTGATGGGAGAAACAGCATCACGGGAAAGAGTCTGACCGGTGATACGTCTCGAGATAGCGAGCTTCTTGTTGAATTTATATCTGCCGACCTGAGAGATATCGTATCTCTTTTCGTCGAAGAAGAGGTTGTTGATAAGTATCTGCGCGCTCTCAACGATGGGGGGATCGCCGGGACGGAGCTTGCGGTAGATTTCTTTGAGCGCTTCGTCAACGGGGTTGGTCATGCCGCCCGTCTGGATAACGCGGTCAACTTCCTGAAGCATAGTATCCTTTTCGAAGGTTGCTTTAAGAAGGGGTTCGTCACCGAATTTTTCGAGGATTGCCTCGTTGGTTCCCAAACCGAACGCACGAAGGAGAACGGTGATCGGAATCTTACGGTTTTTATCGATACGAACGTAAAATACGTCGGAGTTATCAGTTTCGTATTCAAGCCATGCACCGCGGTAAGGAATCACGGTTGCAGCGAGAAGATTCTTGCCGGATTTGTCGTCAATCGCTTCATAATAAATACCGGGCGAACGGACGACCTGAGAAACAACGACACGCTCTGCGCCGTTGATAATAAAGGTACCGCTGTCGGTCATAAGCGGGAAATCGCCCATGTAGATCTCCTGCTCCTTGACTTCGCTGGTGATCTTGTTCGTAAGACGAACGGTCACCTTAAAAGGAGTAGCATAATTGAGATCGCGTTCTTTGCATTCTTCGATGCTGTATTTCGGCGTTTCGTCAAGAGAATAATCGACAAACTCGATGATGAGATTGCCCGAATAATCCGCCATAGGCGAGATATCCCTTAATACATCCCCGATATCACGCTCGACGAAATCTTTGAAGGATTTTTTCTGCACTTCAATAAGATTTGGAATTTCGAGAACCTCGTCGTTTTTGGAAAAAGACATTCTGAGAGTTTTTCCGAGAAGTCGTTCTTTTACCATTTAACCAATCACTCCATTCATTTTCCTCGTATTACAACGGAAATACCGACGTTTGCCGTTCCTTCCGCACGGAAATTACGCCATCGGCTCGGTTTACATAACTCCGCAAATGGTATAAGTTCCGCATTGTAATGCAGTTTACTATATTAACACCCGTTCAAGCGTTTGTCAAGGGTTTTTTACTAAATTTATATTAAAATTTAACATTCTCCCCCGTATAGGGGCAAATCGGCTCGATTTCTTGCCGTTTCGGTTGACTTCTCCCGCGCCTTGGGGTAAAATATATAAATAATATATAGGAAGCAAAAAAAGAGGCAGATTTATGGCAAAATCGTCGAACCAGAAGAAAAAACTCGCACTCCTCCGCTCGATACTTCTCGAACGCACGAGCGAAACGCATCCGATAACGATGCGCGAGATAATTACCGCTCTGGCGTCTTACGGCATCAGCGCGGAGCGCAAGAGCATCTATGACGATCTCGAAGCACTTCGCGAGCTCGGGCTCGACGTGCAAAAAGTGACGGGCAGGTATTCGGGATATTACGTCGGCAAGCGCGAATTTGAGCTCCCCGAGCTCAAGCTCCTCGTCGACGCAGTCCGCGCCTCGAAGTTCATAACCGAAAAGAAAAGCGCGACCCTCATCAAAAAGCTTGCTTCCCTCGCCAACGAGCACGACCGAAAATCCCTCAACCGCGCCGTTTTCGTCTCGAACCGCACAAAATCCGACAACGAGGATATCTACAAAGCGGTCGATATAATCCACGAAGCGATCGAAGATAACGTCTGCATTTCTTTTGCCTATTTTTCATGGACGCCCGAAAAGAAAAAGGAGCTCCGCCGCGACGGAAAGAGGTATCACGTAAGCCCGTGGGCGCTCGTATGGGACGACAGCAACTATTACCTCGTCGGGTTCGATAACGACAAAAACGAGATACGCCATTACCGCGTCGACAAGATGCTCCGCCTCACTCGCTCCGAAACCGAGCGTCAAGGCAAGGACGAGTTTGAGAAGTTCGACCTTTCCTCTTACTCGGGCTCGGTCTTTGGTATGTTCGGCGGAAAGGCGGAACGTGTCACCCTCTCCTGCGCGAACCGACTTGCGAACGTTATGCTCGACAGGTTCGGAAGCGACGTTACGATACTCAACGACGGCGACCGTTTCCGAATCCACGTAAACGTCGTTCCCGGTCCCGTGTTTTTCGGCTGGGTGATGAGCTTCGGAGGCGACGTCGAAATTATCGCACCCGAGAGTGTCAAAGAAAAGCTGAAGGAAGTTCACAAAATTTAAATAGTTTTTTATTCTTGATTTAAGTTTCGGGACTAAAATTAAATCACCAAAACCGCGAGAGGAGGTCGAAGCTTGAAGGATATTTACGTATTCAAGCGCATCGAAAAGAAATATCGCATAAGCGAATCCGAAAAAGAAGCGCTCATATCCCTCTGCGCCGACCGCCTTATTCCCGACACGCACAAAAACAGCACGGTCTGCAGTCTCTACCTCGACACGGACGACTTCCGTCTCATACGAAATTCGCTCGAGGCAAAGACCTACAAAGAAAAGCTCCGACTCCGAAGCTACGGAACTCCCTCGGTTGACTCAAAGGTGTTCCTCGAAATAAAGAAAAAGTTCAAAGGCGTTGTATATAAACGCCGAATTTCCACAAAGCTCGAGCGCGCGTTGCAATATATCGAAAGCGGAGCGCGCCCCGAGGAATCACAGATTATGAACGAAATCGACTACGCGATGCACTTCTACGGCGAACTGAAGCCGCGGATGCTTGTCGCATACGAGCGCGAGGCGTATTTCGTGAAAAATATGCCGAACCTGCGTGTCACGTTCGACTCAAACGTGCGTTACCGCGATACCGACCTTTCGCTTGAGCACGGAAGTCACGGAAAACCCGTTCTCGAAAAGGGTGAATATATCCTCGAGATCAAAACCGACGGCGCGATGCCTGTCTGGCTCTCCAACACTCTTGACGCGCTCAATATACTCCCCTCTTCCTTTTCAAAATACGGAAGAGCTTACCTCGATTCCACCAGCCTCTCGCCGTTAAATATCGAAACCTACGAACCCGAAGGAGAAAAAGAATATGTCTGCACTGTTTGAATCTGTAATCAAAGACGGCTTCTCGATCGAGGCCTACCTCATCTGCATCGCGGGTGCGTTGATTTGCGGTATAATCGCCGCGGCGTGCGCCTCGTTCAGCACGGGCGCTACGAAGAGCTTTCTCGTTTCGCTCGTTTTGCTTCCGATGATCGTTTCGACAGTTATCACGATGGTCAACGGCAACGTAGGAACGGGCATCGCCGTTATGGGCGCGTTCTCCCTCGTCCGTTTCCGTTCGGTTCCCGGAAAAGCGAAGGATATCGTTTCGATATTCCTCTCTATGACCTCGGGTCTTGCGTGTGCAGGCGGTTTTGTGGGAATTGCGATTCTTTTCACGATTATCGTCGGCGCGGTTCTCGTCGCGCTTTCGGTTATCCCTTTCGGAAACGACGGAGTTATGACGCTTAACGTGACCGTTCCCGAATCGCTCCATTTCACCGACGCATTTTCCGACATATTCAAGAAATACACGAAATCTTCACGCCTCGTAAAAACAAAAACCTCAAACATGGGATCGCTTTACAAGCTTACTTATAACGTAAAGCTCAAAAACAGAAATCAGACGAAAGAGCTCATCGACGAGCTTCGATGCCGTAACGGCAACCTCGAAATCTCGATTTATGAAGCCGCAGAAGAAGGTGAATCGCTTTGAACAAATTCTCGCGCTTCGTTTCTGTGATTTTAATTCTCGCCCTTTCCCTTTCCGCATGCGCTCCTGCCGACAATCCCGACGTTTCAAATGATAACTCGGACGTTTCGGAGGTGAAGACGGAAAGCGCTTCGATTTCGCTTAAAGATATTTCGGGAATGGACTTCTCGTTCTCCGATCGCGACCGCGAGGGCACGTTTGAGCAAAAGGACGTGAAAAACGCGGTCGATAAAGGCGACGTGATCGAAATCACTTCCGAGGGAACCTATATCCTCTCGGGCGATATAACCGACAAGATGATTACCGTCTCCGTGGGTGATTCCGAGAAGGTCATGATAGTCCTCGACAACGCAAATATCTCGAACTCGAAAGGCCCCTGCATTTTCATAAAGTCGGGCGATAAGGTTTTCCTCACTGCAAAAGAAGGTACTGCCAACACTGTTTCCGACGGAACGGGCTATTCTCTTCAGGACGGCGATACGAACGTTGACGGTGCGATATTCTCGCGTGCCGACCTTACCGTGAACGGGAAAGGCACGCTCACCGTCAAGGGCAACACAAAACACGCAATCGTCTCAAAAGACGATATCCGCGTCCTTTCCTGCGAGCTTAATGCTTTCTCGATCGGTGTCGGCATCGACGGTAAGGATTGCGTCAAGATTTCCGATGCCAAGATAAAAGTCGACGCGGGCACTGACGGAATCCGTTCCGATAACGCCGAGGACGAAGGGCGCGGTTTCGTATATATCGAAAGCGGAAAGCTCAATATAACCTCGGGCAACGACGGTATTCAGGCGGAGACTGTTCTCAAGATCGAATCCGCGGATATCACCGTGACCGCAAACGGCGGTGCGGACAACCGCCTCGGCGGAATCAACTCCGACGAGCCGGCGAAAGGACTAAAAGCAGTCAACGACGTTATCATCAACGGAGGCAACTTCAAAATCAACTCGCAGGACGACTCTATCCACGCGAACAACTCCATTTCAATCAAAAACGGTAACTTCGAGCTTTCGAGCGGGGACGACGGAATCCACGCCGACCTCGACCTCGGAATCGAAAACGGAAATATAAACATCAAGAAAAGCTATGAAGGGCTCGAAGCGAGCAAGATCGTTATCACGGGCGGTATAATCAACATAACCGCTTCCGACGACGGACTCAACGCGGCAGGCGGCAACGATGGCTCGGGAACGCAGAACCCGAACTTCGGCAGACCGAACGATAACCTCGGCGGTCAGCAAAATCCGAACCAAGGCGGTATGACTCCCCCAGAAGGTTTCGGCGGTCAACAGCCCCCGAGTCAGGACGGCATGACTCCCCCCGAGGGCTCAGGCGGTCAAAAACCGCAGAGACCCGACACAAGCTTCAACCCCGGCGGCGGTGACCACGGCGGCGGAGCAGGCGCAAGCAGACCGAGCGGATCGAAGCCCGGCGGCATGGGTGGCGGTATGGGCGGCGATATGTTCGGCAACGGTGTCGGCGAAATTATTATTTCGGGCGGTAATGTCCTCGTTAACGCCTTGGGCGACGGCATTGACTCGAACGGTACGATAACCGTATCGGGCGGTGTAACGCTTGTAAGCGGACCGACGAACAACGGCAACGGCGCGCTTGACTGTCAGTCGGGAGCAACCGTAAAGGGCGGTGTCTTCATCGCTCTCGGAAGCTCGGGTATGGCACAGGGATTTACGAACGCCGAAAACCAGGGCACGATTTGCACGAGCTTCTCTGCTTGTAACACAGGAACGCCTCTTTCGCTTTGCGACAGCGACGGCAGAGTGATCGTTTCGTTCGCTCCCCCGAAAAACTATTCGTCGGCGGTCATTTCCGCACCCGAAATTCAAGCAGGCAACACCTATACCCTCGTCGCAGGCGGTACGGTAGAAAACGCTGATGAAAACGGCTTTGCGCGCAACACGAAAATCGACGGCGGTAATACCTTGGCGGAAATAAAAATGGTAACCCTCGTCTTCGGTACCGGCGGTATGGGCGGACGCCCCGGCAAAAGATAATACAAAAACTAAAACCGATTTGTTGGGTAAAGTCCCGTCAAATCGGTTTTTTGTATTAATTTTGAAAAAATGAAAAAAGGTATTGATTTTTTGGATTCTATGTGATAGAATAACCGAGCGCAATAAAATATGTGGGTGTAGCTCAGTTGGTTAGAGCACTTGCTTGACATGCAAGGGGTCGTTGGTTCAAGTCCATTCATCCACACCAAGAGCAAGACAGTCGTTCGGCTGTCTTGCTTTTTCTTTTTTACCCTTATTGACAAAGTGCGGTGATTGATATAAAATGAAGAAAAAGATTTAAGGTGATTGATTTTGAAAAGATTTAACGTTTTTATATCCGCGATATTAATTCTATTGACTCTCTTCTCGGTGTCTGCGCTTGCCGCCCCGGTAGTTCTTCCCGATGACCCTTTCCACGACGATTCTTCCGAAGAACCGTCTCCCGAGCTTGTCCGCGGCGACGTTGACGGTAACGGCGAGGTTGAGGTGCTTGACTATATTATTGTAAAACGTCACGTTATGCAAACCTACGTGCTTACCGGCGACCAGTTCACCGCCGCCGATCTGGACAACAATGGAAGCATATCCTCTGCTGACTATATCATTGTAAAACGAATTTATATGGGTACGATGTAAACAGCTCAAACAAAAAAAGGAACGCTTTTGAATGCGTTCCTTTCTTTTTTGATTATTTCTCAATCGTGAGCGTTCCGAAGAACTCGGGACGGTGGAAGTCGGGGTTCTCGGTTCCGACGGGTGACCACATACCGAAATGAGGTATCTCGGTCTCGTCACCGCATTTGTAGAAATTGCCTTTGAAGCTCTCGCCGCGCGCGAATGAGGACTTCCCTGCTGTCTTTTCGACAAAATCAAGCGAGAAGAATGTCTCAACGCCCCAGAATCCGTCGCCTTTGAACGGTTTTACCTCGGGGAGCGGAGCGAGCTTGTCAATCTCGGTCTTGTTCTTACGGTCGGTACGGACCGCGGAGAGAAACGCGCCGTTTGCGTTCATCTCAAAGTTCATATACATGCCGTTGTCGAGGTTGAAGCTTACGAAAAATTCGAGACAGCTGTCCTTGTAGACGGGTTCGTCATATTTGGTATAGACCGCTTTCGGGTTCTCCTCGAATGCCGTCATACGAAGCGCAAAGCCCTTATCCTCAACGTAGATGAGCTCGCCATACGCTTTCGGAGCGTAGCCCTCGGTCCATTTATAGTTCGAGATCATCGCCTTTTCGGCGCGGGAAAAGTCGATCTCTTTTTCAACGCGAATGATGTATTCCATATCAAAATCCTCCGTTTCTGTTTGAGTCCATTTTATTATATTGCACGGTTTTTGTCAATATGCGAACGAAAAATCCACAAAAACGAACCTGCCTTTTAATACTGCGGATACGATAACACGAATGCTTCGCATCCGACCCCTCATCCACCGTCTCCGACGGTCCCCCTTTCCCCAAGGGGGAAGGCATATAGAACTATCTCATGCAAAAAACAAGCAGTTGCCCAAATAGGCAACTGCTTGAATTTTTTTATGACGTTTTTGAATTACTGGTTGAATTCTTCGTCAGGAAGGATGATTCCATCACCGGAACCACGTTCGGTAGGTTCATCAGAAGTTGCTTCTGCAGTGAACCAGCATTCGAAGCTTCTGGGACCCCAGTTTGCGGGCCATACAGGAGTATGGATCGAAACGTTGTGGTTATAATCGTAATCCGAGGATACACAACCGCCAAGAAGCATCTCGGTGCTGTTATTGACGTAGTTCAAGAATTCGTTACCGGTGAAGCCGGCAGTGTTGTAGATTACAGTGCCACAGCTGATTGCCTTCGCCGAAGAAGTGTCCATCGACCAATAATTTCCGTTAGCATCCTTGATAAAGGAGTTGGTTCTGTAAGCCGAATCCTTAACGAAGGAGTAAGCGAGCAGCTTGAGGAATCCGAGGTTCGAATCCTTGGTAACAACGGTAGCATTCATGAGGTAGTTGTAACGTGCGAATGCCTGACCCATTGCAAGACCGATTGCGTTACCTGCGGTGTTCCAAGTGCTGTAGCCGAGGATTTCGTTGAAGTCAGGTCTATCGAAGATGCCCTTGTTTCTCATCGCCTCAACAACGAAGTTAAGGTGGATTGCGTTCCAGAAGGAAACGTCGATGATTGCAACAGGTCTGTTCGCATCGAGCTGTTCATCAATATAATCCGCAGCAGCAATTGCGTTCGCCTTCGAACCTGCAACCTGCGTCTGTGCAAGAGCGGTGTCGGATCCTGCAAAGTGTACCTTTTCGGTACCACGACCAACAACAACAAGCTGAATTACACCGGGTTCGAGCTTGTGAGTTTCAGCAACCTGATATGCATCAAGCGACTTGAGGTGGAGGTCGATTGCAGTTCCGAGAGAACCGTTATCGTAAGCGTCTGCCTGCCAAGTGCGGTCACCGAAGTAAACAACGTTTACGGGAACCTTGGTAGCAGTCCAGCCGTCTGCAGCAGGAATCTTTGTTGCATCTTCCTTAATATAAAGGTTGGTCATTGCGGAGATACCCATAACGCTCATTTCGTCCGCACCGGCGAATACGAGAGCATTCGAGCCGGTCTTTCTGATGATCATATCGAGATATCTCTTTTCGTTCGCCTGAATGTTTTCACCGGAAGACGAGTCGTCCATACCAATATAGTAATGGTTGATGTTCGCGCCTGCATTTCTGAGCATATAGTCGGTGATTCTGAGCTTACGCTCACGAGCACCGAGATAGCCCTTGATTATGTCGTCGGAAACCGATCCGGTTGCACCGTCGATCGTACCGCCTCTGTAAAGACCATAAACACCATTATCGCCGTAACGGTAACCGCTGATTACGTGTTCGAGGTCGAGGGTTGCGATACTGCCAACCCTACCTTCTTCGAGAGGCAAGTGGTCATAGTGACCGTATGCACGAAGAGCGGTATAGGTGTTTGCATCGTGATCCTTATAAGGATACGTTGCCGCAAGACGCATGATCGTATCGGTATAAACAACATAGTTGTTCTTCGCGAGGTCAACGAGGAAGTTCGCAGTCTTCAAATCCTGCGCAGAAAGCTGACCATCAAACGACGGGTCACTGTAACGGGAGTTAACAAGACCGCCGGAGAATACCTGGTCGAGCGCGATTACATAGTAATCAATGCCGCTTGCTTCCTGTTCTTCAAGCCAAGCGAGGATGTTCGCGGTATTACCGCCATGTCCCTTTTCACCGGTAGAGGAATTTGCAAGATAAGTCTTGTAATCCTCTTCTTCGGGCATCAAGAGTTCGATGCCCGCTTCTTCTGCAGTGAGGACGACACGATCCGTGTGAACGGGTCTGTCATCAAGAGGAACGTATGCTACGGTGAGTTTATTCGCCGCAGAGGGTGCCTTGAGGACGGGGGTGAGAACCTCAGGAGCGGTGATTTCCGCTGCCTGATAGTTCATAACCTTCGTGAGCTTGACGCCGGTCAAAGCATCGTCATCAAGATCCTTGAGTGCCTCGTGGGTTGTACCCGTGAGCTCGAGATACTCATTAACTTTAAGATTCGGGATGAGAGAAGATCCATTATCAGCGTGGCTGATAATTACAATTCTGTCAACACCGACGTGCCAGTTTGCATAATAGGTACTGCCGTTTCCATCGGTTGCAACAACTCTATATCTGCCTGCAACGTCGTCATATTCGAGCAATGCCTTATAGCACCACTGGAAGCCGGCTGCAGTAGTTCCGGAAATGTCGGGAGCCGAGATGTAATCATCTGCAGCGAATACATAGGTATTGCTGAGGTAATGATAATTGTAACCGTAAGTCGAGTAGGACGGGTTACCGTGGGTCAACTGAATCGTTGCTTCGGTGAAGTTAGGATCAACCGTTGCGTCGGAGGTGTTACCAACTACAACGTCGAAGTTACATTCGAAGTCACGGTCCCAAGTCCATTCAACCGAGTTAGGATCGATCGTTACACGGCTGTAGAGTACCTTGTTGAAGCCGTTTTCGCCCTTCTTACCGAGGATGGTGTTGCGAGCGTTGAGCTTCTTGAGGATTCTGTTTGCAGTATCCCATTCATTTTCGCCGTTGCCGAGACCGTCAAACGGGAAGTTGTTGTATCCTGCAACGTAGTCGACGGATGCATCGGTTACGTTACCCGAGGTATGTGCACGGTATGCCATATCCTTAACGAGAGCGAAGGTGAAGCCCTGAACGAATGCCTGGTTGGAGTCTTCGGTGACTTCATCCGTCTTCGTGAGGTATGCATAACGTCCGACTGCGCTCGAGAGACCGAGACCAACCGTATTACCAACGGTGTTCCAGCAGCTGATCGAGAGCGTCTGTGCGATATCGAACGGACCTTCTGCGCCGTTTGCTGTGCCTTCGAAATCCCAGAACAACGCGTCAGAGAAGATTCTCTTGTTGTTGGACCAGTTGTTCGAAGCGTCGATTACGCAGGTAGGAATGCCTGCCTTGATGTTCGCACGGAGCTTATCGATAAGTGCATGTGCAAGAGCATCGGTTGCCTGGCTTTCGATATCGGTAGTTTCACGTGCGAGAATGAGGATCTGGAGCGTGTTAACGTCTTCACGATCAACCTTGTTGATGTTGAGAGCAGCAAGGTGCTTGTCGACGTTCTGCTCGAGAGTTTCAAAGTCGTAGTGGTCTGCCTGACCGGTGTAACCTTCACCGAAGTAGGTGACGTTTGCATCGATCTTATTAGCATTGTCGTCGTATCCGTAGTAGTCTGCGGAGAGACGTGCCATACCAAGCATACCGAGTTCGTCAGCACCGCCGAACAAGTCATAGCTGTAGGGCTTGCCTTCGAGGAGCTTCGTGTAGTAGGTTCTGTCGTTGGTCTGGATGTTGTGAGCAGACGAGGAGTCGTCAACGCCGATGAAGAGATGCTTGATGCCGTCCATACCTTCGGTCTGAACGAGAGCAGTCATCAACTCGAGCTTACGCTTACGAGCATTGAAGAAGTCTGCGCTGGTATAGCCGCTATTCGTAGCAACGTTGATGCCGTTGTACGTGGTGCCGAGAGTAGCGCCGTTTGCGTCCTTACCGTATGCATCGTATATCTTATCGATCGTTGCCTGACCGATGGTCATCGAGTCAGCGGAGAATTCCTGTCTCTGGATTTCGCCGTACTGACGGAATGCTTCGTACATATTTCCGTTGAAGCCCTTATATTCGGTCTCAGGAGCGAGACGCATAACGGTTTCAACGAGAACGACCTTGTTCTGAGGATTGCTTGCGAGTTCAGCAATGAAGTTGATCATCGCCTGTTCTGCAGAGCCCTCAAACGTGGTGGTTGTAACACCCCAATCGCTTGCGCTGTGGTAACCGGTCTGACGGCGGGATTCTACAAGACCGCCGGAGAGTGCCTGGTCAAGCGAGATGACGTAGTTGTTAACGCCTTCTTTTTCCTGCTGTTTGAGCCATGCAAGAATGTTTACGGGGTTACCGCCGTGAGCAGTGCCGCCGCGAGCATCGACGTTCGTATCCATCCAGGTTACGATATCTTCAAAAGCAGGAGTTCTGATTTCGAAGTCAGCAGAGCCCGCGAGATATTCAACTCTGTCAAGGTTAACGGGACGCTGGTCAAGCGGTACGTATGCAACGGTCTTGTCGCCAAGTCCGCAGACGGTACACTTGCCGTTTACGATGTTATGCTCTTTCAATTCGCCGGTGGTTTCGCCGCAACGCTCGCACTTCGAAAGTTCGGTACAGGTTGCTTCGGTCCATTCGTGATCGAGAGCAGAGTTTTCAACAACCTTGGTATCGGTGGTTCCGCAACCGTGCTTACAGGTGCCGGTTACTTCTTCGTTTTCGGTACAGGTTGCTTCTTTGGAGGTTACGTAGTTAGTAAATTCGTGAGTAAGTGCGGAACCTTCATCTTCACGAGTGTGAGTTTCGCCACATTCGCGGTCGCACTTAGCGGTTTCAGTACCGTCAACTTCGCACTTAGCGTTATTGTCGGATTCGTAGGTGGTGAAGCTGTGTCCGAGTGCTTCGCCTTCGGTGTGGTCGCAATCGTCGCGCTGACACTTCGAAGGTTCGGTACAGGTCGCAGGAGCCATATTGTGACCGAGAGCGGATTGATCGTCTTCACGAGTATGAGTTTCGCCACATTCGCGGTCGCAGTTAGCGGTTTCAGTACCGTTTTCGGTACAGGTTGCGTCGCTGTTGGGTGCGTAGTTGGTGAAGCTGTGACCGAGTGCGGATTCATCATCTTCACGAGTGTGAGTTTCGCCACATTCGCGGTCGCAGTTCGCGGTTTCAGTACCGTTTTTGGTACAGGTTGCATCGCCGTTAGACGTGTATACCGTAAAGCTGTGACCGAGTGCGGACTCGTCGTCAGCAATAGTGTTGGTTTCGCCGCATCCGTTTTCACACTCAGCAGTCTTCGTACCGTCAGCTTCGCAGGTTGCGTTGCCGTCGGATACGTAGTTCTTGAAGCTGTGACCCTTTGCCGAGTCAACTTCTTCACGGACGTTGAACTCATCACAGTTGTCACAGATCGCGGTTTCGGTACCGTTTTTGGTACAGGTTGCGTCGTTGTTCGACTTATATTGGGTGAAGCTGTGACCGGTCTTCGAGCCGACATCGGTTACGGTTTTGGTTTCGCCGCATCCGTTGTCACACTCAGCGGTCTTTGTACCGTCGGTTTCGCACTTAGCGTTACCGTCGGATACGTAGGTAGTGAAGCTATGACCGAGTGCAGCGAGGATGATATCCTGATCCATCGCCTTGCCTTCATATTCAGCAAAGCCGTCTGCACTTGCATCGTTGCCGTTGAACCAGTTACCGCAGCTGGAGCAGACATAGTATGCCTTCTGACCGTTAGCGGTACAGGTAGGATCGATCTGATCAACAACTTCGCCGAAGAAATGAACGTGGTTCTTTTCGTAACCGCAATCAGTACATTTTTCGTTTACGCCGTCTGCCTGAAGCTCAAAGTTATGGGGGATAACGCCTTCATCGCTGATTTCAGGGCAACGTACGCACTTGTGGAAATGTCCTTCTTCGTTCTTCGACCAGCCCGCGCCGAATTCGTGACCGAGAGCCGTGCCGGTGAGGGTGTTGGTCTGCTTCGCTCCGCATCCGTGATCGCAGGTTGCGGTTTCGGTAGCATCACCCGTACAGGTTGCGTTGTTGTCGTTGTAGAATTTAGTGAAGCTGTGCGAGAGCTGAGTTCCAACTGCGGTGACAGATCTGGACTGTCCGCAGAGCGTACAGCTGATTGTGTAAGTACCGTCAGCGTTACAGGTTGCATCGCCGTTATAAACGGGTTCACCTTCAACGTGCTGGAGCGCAGAGCCCTCGTCGGGTACGGTAGATTTACTACCGCAACCGTTTGCACAGTATGCACTCTTCGTACCGTCGACGTCGCATTTTGCGTTGCCGTCGGATACGTAGTTATAAACGTGTTCTTTTGCAGAACCTTCGTCTTCAATAGTGGACTTGGTACCGCAGTTGTTGTCACAAGTTGCGGTCTTCGTTCCGTCAACTCCGCAGGTTGCGTTGCCGTCGGAAACGTAGGTGGTGTAGGAGTGACCGAGAGCGGGTGCGGTTTCTTCACCACAAGCAACGCAGGTCTCGGGTTTTTCGCAAGTAGCTGCGTTCTTCTTTTCGTGAGTACATGCGAGCTTGAGCGAAGCGTTCATCATGTAGTCAGAAGCGGATCCGCCTGCTTCAGAGTACTTTTTGACAGTTCCGTCAATATTTCCTTCGCCTTCAGCCCAAACGAGCTTCGTTCCGAGAGCGAGATCCTTAACGTAGCCGTAGGTGGTGTCGGTAAGAAGGTTCTGAGGAATTGCGACAACCATTCTTTCGGTGGTCACACCATCGGTAGTCTTAACGCCTGCCCACCAGAAGCTTGTGTCGTCCATGTAAGCAGAGCCGGTCGTGTCAATAGCAGTTACTGCCCAAGTACCGCCGTCAACGCCGATATATTCGCTTTCGACCTTATCGAGAGCGATGAGGGTCCAAGGACCGTTTTCTGCTGCGCTCGAATAGGTATCCGTGTACGGATAGTAAGTCGAGGTGTCATCTGTATCTTTGTAAGTATATGCACGAATCTGCTGGCTACCGGATGTCCAAGCGAAGATCTGAACGCTGTTCTTATAGCTCGGACCGTAATCAATCGTGGGCTGTGCGATCGTTATCTGGATCGGGAGATTCTTCGACTTGCCGCAGTGATCGCAGTTTACGCCGTCGTTGTTATACTCGTGTCCATGTGCAGGATCAACAACGTCTTCTGCGGTGAGTTTATTCGTGCCGTCAGCGTCGTCATAGAGACATCCGCAAACAGAGCATCTGTAGTATTCGATATTACCGTCTTCGGTACAGGTGGGAGCGTTTGCTTCAACCTTAACGAGAGTGTCGGTGTGCGTGCATTCATATCCGCATTCGCACTTACCGTCAACGAAGGTATGAGTTGCGGAATCAAACGTTGCACCGCAAACGACACCGTCGATTACGCGTTCACAAACCTTCCAATGCTTTTCGGAATCGTGCTTGTATTCGGAAGCGGCATGTCCGAGAGCTGCGTCTCTTTCATAACCACAACGAGAACACTTAACGGATTCGGTACAGGTGGGCTTTGCGCCGATCGGATAGTCGTGTCCGAGAGGTGCACCGTCTTCCTTACCGCAGGTCTTACATCTTGCAGCTTCGGTACAGGTTGCTTCGGAGAAGCCCGCAGAGTGGTTACATGCGATAACCTTGTTGAGGGTTGCGGAAATTTCTGCATCCTCGCCTGTTCCTGCGATCGTATCGAAGTCGCTTGCACCGCTGAGCTTGAGGTGATCGCCCTTCTGATACGATGCAAAGGTTGAAAAGTTCGGATGGTTTTCGTGAACCGAAACAACCATAACGTCCTTACCGACCGACCAGCCGAGATACGACGTATCGCCGGGTTCGGAAATGTTCATTACCTCAAAGTGTCCGTCGCCATCTTTTACGAGATAGAGTTGACGGAAGTAGGTCTGGTCATCGGAACGATAAGTTTCGTGGAAGTTCGTTACAGAATAGCCGAGACCGTTAATATCAGCATAAACGAGCGACTTGTAACCTTCGTAGTAATGCGTCGGGAACGCAATATCGAGCGCAACGCCGTTTTCGTCAACGATATAACCTACGTCCTCGGAAACGTCGGATTCGTCGGATTCGTCAGATTCGTCGGATTCATCGCGAGAGGTTTCGTAATCGGAGCCGTCGGTTCCGGTAAATCCGCTTTCGTCATCACGCGAGAATTCGCCGCCGGGAAGCTCGTTATCTTCCTCGCCCTCATCATCGTCATCCGTGCGTTTTGCAGCATCGATAACCATGTCGATACTTCTTTCGAAGATAACGTCATAGTAAGAGGGTGCGCCGTTGGGCGTGTCATAATAGTTAACAAATCCGCGGAAGCACATATTCACATCCGTCGGGATCTTAACGAGAGTTACGTAGAACGCAAAGTTCTTGTAGTCAGCGAAGTTACTGTTCGGATAATTTATTTCATCATTACCCGCCCATCTAACTATACCGTCGGCATCTCTCCACTGGATACGGGCGCTGTCTCGGAAGAGATCATACTTGCCCTGATGCTCAACGTCGTTTTTCTTGTTCTCGCCAACAAGGTACGTCGGGAGAACGATCATACCCATTTCCTTGACGTCCCAATAGTCGGTATAGTTACCCGTCGATGCAACGTAACCTTCTTTGTTGTTTTCCGTTGCCGCGAGTTCTTTTACCTTACGTATGTACTGTTCTTCCCAAAGGCCGCCCATACGCAAAGCGCTAACTTCTTTGCCTTGGTACATATAAGTCTTGCTTACCTTTGCACCGAGAGTGATAACGGGGCGCTTGTAGGTAAGAAGAGTGCAGTCAGCACGGAGAGATTCGGTCATCGTGATTGCGGTGCCGTCTTCCCAGTGCCAGTAAGGATAGTAATAGTGGAAGTAAGAGTCGGTAGAGTCGACCTCGGAGGTAATTGCGGGGTACATCGTGGTTCTCGATCCGCCCCAATCCGCCTGGCAGGAGCTGGTAACGAGATACTGGAACTGTTCGTGTCCGCCAAACTCGTCGAGACCAACCTTAAATTCAACTACGGTCGAGCTTTCGGTAAGAGTCTGAGGTCTACCGTTGTTGAAGGAGTTGATATAGCCGGCATCGTTACCGAAACGCATGATACCTGCTTCAACGCCTTCTTTTTTGCCCGCGAGCATGCCTGCAGACTCATAGTCTTCGGGGTTGATTTCCTCACCCTTGAGAACCTGGCTCTCGGTACCGTTCTTGTTTGCTTCGCTTTCGTCGATGATGTACTTGGTGTAACCGTAAAGATCGGTTTCACCGTCTAAAAGCGTTTTTATTGTGTCTACAACAGGATCGCTCGTGCTGGTTGCGGAAGTATAGATATACTTGCCGTTTGCGTCCGTGATATACTTTCCGTTTTCGTCCTTGGCGGGAGTAACGGGAACGTAATATTTGTTGTAAAGAGGACGGGTGTTGTTTGCGTAAGTGGGGAGAAGGTTGACGTCAGAGCGGAGTTGAACTTCGCCTTTTGCGTTCAACCTTATGTCATAGTACTGAGTATAGGTGTTGGAATCACCGTTCGCAACGCTCGAACCGTTGTTACCGCTCTTGAGCCAGATACGGAAGCCGGGAAGCTGAGCGATGATGTTTTCCTTTGTAGCAGCAAGCGGAGTAACGCCGTCAGCCGGATCAAGAGAATCGGAGTAGTTGATAACCGCTGCAACGTACATGTTTTCGTCATCTACACGGATCTGATACCAGAAGTCGGTCTTGAAGAGAGTGTTGATAAGACCTGTTTCCTGCATGTTCGCGTTGATGTCGGTCGAAACGTAGATCCATTCGTTCTTGTCCCAACCGTTGTCGTTAAGGTCACCGTCAACCGTGATTTCTTCACGGGGGAAGTGGATGAGGTCCTTAACGGTGCCTGCGTTGGTATACCATGCGTTTACGGAGTTGATGTTCGACGCATAGTTGGCAATCTCGGGAAGCTCGATCTTCGGAGATACGCGGTTGAGAACTTCCTTCTCGGTCTTCTGCTGAATTTCGAGGAAGTATTCAAATCCGTCTCTGCCGCCGAAGGTATCGATGTCGATAATTGCTTCGAAGCTGGTCGCACCGTTCGTGCTGGTTACGTCATACTGATACAACGTACGGTCTGCACTCTGAGTTACGCCGTCGATCGCGAGCTTGCAGTTCGCGCCGTCATAGTAGAATTCATACTTATGAATTTCGTTTGCGCTGTTCTTTGCCCAGAAAATGAATCTCGTGTTGTATGCGGAAACGTCGCCGTCAATACGTGCACAGAGATATACGTTTTCAGAGCCAACGTAGAACTTCTCATAACCGCCGATAGGTTCGCCGTAAACGGGCGCTTCGCGGTATTCAGCGTTAGTCCAGTCGATATGATCGAGATCAAGACGCTGTTCTTCAACGATACGTCCATCGGGCTCGATCGAACGGATAACGTCCTGATATCTGAGAACCATCGCAGTAGCAGCTGCGTTGAAGCCGAAGTTGTTGTAAGTACCGATGGTGGTCTTTGCAAAAGGAGTTCCCCAGCCGTCGGGATAGACGTTGTAGGTAGCGCCGGTCGCAGAGTCGGTATAATGGTTACCCGACTTAGGCCAAGAAATTGCAGCGTATTTAACCTCGTCTTTGTTGGTGCTGGTATTATCAGGAGCAACAACAGAAAGCGAAGTGTAATACTTGAATATCTCGGTCGATTGAGAGTCAGTTGCTTTCTCGGTTGTATCTTCGTTGATGTTAAGCTCGATACCTATCGAGTTGAGCGGGATGCGGTATTCAAACGCGTAAGTACCGTCTTCCTCGCTTCTGTCAACAAACGCCGCTTTGTAGTTGTCTCTGTAACCGTAAGAGCCAACGCCGCCAACGTCGTTGTTTCTGCCGTTATAACCGCCGATACGCGCCTGAACCTTTCCATTCTCGTCAATGTAGGTCCAAACGTCATAACGGATGATGTGAGCATAAGAGGTATCCTTCGGGTTCGCTATCCAAAGAGAGAACACGTCACCGCCCGCGGGGTGTTCCTTCGTACCGTGCTTCCATTCCGAGTTTTTACCGCTGAGCTTTTCTTTGTCGAACTGAACGTGGAAAGCACCGTAAACGAACTCGTAGTCAGCGCGGAGAGAGTGCATGTAATGAACACCGTCAACACGGCTCGAGTTATCCTTAGAGATCCAGTCACCGCTGACAGGTCCGCCTGCCGAGAAGGTCAAGCCCGGCCATGCTTTTACGCCGAGGTAACCGTCGGGAGTGTAGGTCGTGTAGGGTTTATAGAACTCGCCGAGAGCATTGCTGAAGTGGTGAACAGGATAGTAAGATCTCTTGAGCGCAGCGATTTCGTCCGCACTGTTTGCGTACGGAGGATGGTGTTCTTTGTAACCGCCGGTGTTATCTGCGGTCTCATTATTACCGTCGTTGCTCTCGTTTGCACAGCCCCAGTATCTACCGTTGGTGTTTACTGCAACAGAGAAGTCATAGTAGTCGGGAATGAATCCGCGACCGAACGATCTGTCGATTCTGAACTCAAAGGAGTAAAGATTTGCACCTACGGTAACGGTACCTGCATCCATGCCGATGTTCCAGAACGATCCTGCAGTTGCATTTTCCGCACCACCCGTAAACCAGGTAGCGATAGCGCTCGAAAGATTGTTTCCGTTACCTGCAAGGTAGATAGAAACCTGGTTGTACTGACCGTTACCAAGATCGTCATAGAGGTTGAAACGTACGTACGCAACTCCATCGCCATAGCTGTTAAGAACGAGGGATGCACCGTAGATGTAGTCGTCTGCAACGCGAACGTCATGCTCTGCGCCCGTCTGGTAATAATCGCTGTAAGGAAGCGAGTTATAGGTAAGGTCGGCGTAGGGCTTATTGTAGTCTACGTTATCCTTATAGTTAGGAAGGTTCGTTCTTTCATACCATCTGCTGTAGAAGTCGGTATGCATTGCCCAGGTCGCTTCGTCGAACTTGCCGTCGATAGTAACCGCAGAGGGGAACGAATCGTCGCCGATACCCATGATATCGTCAGCGTCGATCTTGCCCGCGTACTTGGAGGGCCAAGAATCGGGCTTATTGAGCGCAGGGAAATAAGAGTCACGATTGTAACCATCGGGCTCTTTGATATCGATCATCGGGTGATAGAGGGATTCGTCACTACCCTTAACATCAACCGAAACGAAATATTTAACGGTAGGATTCTTCGCGGGGCAGAAGTCCGCGAGGAGAGATTTGAACTCGATTACCGTATTCTCGCCGTCCTGCTTGAAGACGACCTTCGACTGCTCATAGAAATATTCGGAGCTATCCGTGATGACAGCACCGCCCGCAGTCTTACGAGTCCATTTACCGTTACCTTCGTATGCAGCAACGCCGTCAGAAAGCGCCTCGCCCGTGATGTCGAACGTAAAGACGTCGGTATATTCACCGACTTCAGTACCGTCGTTCAACCAAACGGTAACAAGACCCGTCGTGTTCGTGGGAACAGACAACGCGCCGTAAAGGTAGTAGTAATCCTTTCTTATGTTGTATTTGTAAGAAAAACCAAGGTCTTTCTCGGGATACTGGACGTTCCAGGTTCCGTTTTCGGAACTTACACGGTTCCAGTCATCCTCTCGCCAGCCGGTATCATCCAAAACGCCGTCAACAACGACAGTTTCGGGAATATACTGGCCGTCCGCGCGGTCGATCAGCTGGTTTTCGGTAGTATTTGCATACACACCTTTACCACGTGCGAACGCGGAGAGCATCGTGGCAGGGATCATGGTAACGAGCATGATCAAAGCCAACGCTAAAGCAAGTGTTCTTTTCACGATAATTTGCTCCTTTTTTATGTTATCTTTTTTTATTTCGATAGTAAGAACAGGATAAACCTATTCAAAATGAGTATACTCCAAATGTTTTTGAATGTCAAGGTTTTTCAGGAACTTTTATTGTATATATCTCGCCATTTATTTCCTGGGATTTCCGCACGTTTTTCGCAATATTTTGCGGTTTTTGTGCCTATACCGAAAACACAACACAACAGGTTGTACTGCGCGAAAAATTAACGATTTGTTAACATTTTTTGAAGGCGTTTTTGGAGCAACGCGACGCACAAATAAAAAACGGACTCGATTGAGCCCGTTTTTTTATTTGAACGTTCCGCGTTGTTATGCTTACACTCACGCCCACTTGCCGTCGATGAAGATAGGAGTTGCTTTTCCTTCTTTATAACCCGTGACGGTGAAATCCTTCGAGCCGACCATAAAGTCAACGTGAATCATCGAGTCGTTTACGCCGAGCTCGTGAAGCTGATCGAGGGTCATGTTCTCAAATCCCTTTACGCAACCCGTGTAGCCCATGCCGAGCGCAACGTGGCAGGATGCATTCTCGTCGAAAAGCGTGTTGTAATAAATAAGTCCGCTTTCCGCGATCGGGGAATCCTTCGGAACGAGCGCGAGCTCGCCGAGCATACGGCTTCCCTCGTCGGTCGTGATTATCTTTCCGAGCGCTTCCTCGCCCTTTTCGGCGTGCCAAGCGACAGCACGTCCGTCCTCGAAGTCGATCCAGAAGTTCTCGATGAGCGTTCCTCTTACAGAGAGCGGCATCGCAGAAACGAGACGACCCTCACATTTGCCTTTCATCGGAGTCGTGAATATCTCCTCGGTCGGCATGTTCGGATTGAAGTAAACGCCCGCGAGAGTTTTCTCGCCGCCGCCGCACCAGACGCTTTCTTTCATAAGCTCGCATTTGAAGTCGGTTCCGTTTTCGGACTTGAAGTGGAGATAATCGAAGTTCATGCCGTTGAGCCAATCGCATTTTTCGCGGAAGCTTTCGTTTTTCTCGTTCCAAGCGGCGATCGAATCGTTCGTTTCGTCGCAGAGGACGGTTTTGAGTATCGAATCCCAGAGCTTTTCAACGGCAACGCTCGTGCGTTCGCCGGGGAACACCTTCTTCGCCCATGCTTTTCCGGGAATCGCACAGACGAGCCACTGGTGCTTGTTATCCATCGCGTCGCGATAGGGCTTGAGTAGCTTCGAGGCCGCGATGTTTGCGCGGTTGAGCTTTTCTTTGTTGACTGTCTTGAGTCCGTCGGGGTCTTCGCAGATAAGGCGGATTCTTGCAGGAAGAATCTCGGACTCATGCTTTGCCTTTTCGACCTGCCAAGCAGGAATATCGCAAAGCGAACGCATGGTACGGTGACGGTAAGAGAGCTTCGTGAGCTCGGTCGAGGACCAGTCGACCTGAACCTTGCCTGCGCCTGCGCGGTACGCTTCCTCGGCGAGAATCTCGACGAAATCCGCCGCCTCGACGTCGGTCATAATGTTGAGTTGCTGACCTTTTTGGATATTCACGCCGCTTTTTATGAGAAGGCGCGCGTATTTTCTTTTCAGTGATTTCTTCATTTTATTTTCTCCTTAAATTACCCCGAGAAGTCTGACAACTTCTTGGGGACCCCGAAAAATCGGAGCTGATCCGAGGAACAGCTCCGTATTTTTTATTTCTTTTCTTTCTTGTCTTTCTTGTCTTCGACCATGCCTTCGTTTGCGCGCTCGAGAACAGAGTGGATCGCCCATTTCTGGAGCTGGATCTTCGTTCTGTCGCCGCTCGTCTCGATGAGGATCATGTCGTCCTTTATCTTAACGACCATACCGATGATACCGCCTGCGGTAACGATAACGTCGCCGAGCTCGATCGAGTTGCGCATATCTGCGGTTTCTTTTTCCTGTTTTTTCTGGGGACGGTAGATGAAGAAGTAGAAAACGATCGCGAGCATACCGATCATAAGAATCGGCGCGAACGTAGAAGCGGGGTTCGGCTGTACTTCTTCGAAAAACATCATTAACGTGTTCATTTCAAATTTCCTTCATTATATTTTATTCTTTTTACGTCCGTGCAATAGAGCGTGCTTCCGTCGAGCGTGAACACCGCACCGCAAAGCGCGATATTCTTCTTTTCGGGAATACCCTTCATACGAACGTTTTTTGTGAATCTTGAGGTCGCAGTCTCATAGGAAACGCCGATTATCGAATCCTCGCTTCCGCACATTCCGATATCGCTTATATAAGCGCCTCCTCGCGGAGTAAGACGCTCGTCCGCGGTCTGAACGTGGGTATGAGTACCGAAAACGATCTGAATCCTGCCGTCAAAGATATGAGAAAACGCCTGCTTTTCGCTCGTTGCCTCGGCGTGGAAATCGCATATCGCGAAGTCGTAATTTCCTTTTTCGCGCTCAAGCACTCGCTCGACGCAAGTAAAGGGCGAATCAACGGGGTCCATAAACACCTGACCGCAGACCGAGATGACCAACGCGCGCAACCCGTTTTTCACAGGTACGATGCAATAGCCGTTTCCGGGAGAGCTCGGCGGAAAGTTAAGAGGACGCAAAACGCACTCCTCGTCTTCAAGCAGATCGAAGATCGCATATCTTCGGAAGGAATGGTTCCCGCCCGTAAGAACGTCGGCACCACTCTCAAAAAGAAGTTCTGCGCTCGGTCGGTCGAGTCCGCTTCCGTCACAGACGTTCTCGGCATTGACGATAACGAGGTCCGCCTGCTCGAGGTTTTTTATCCTGCGGAGATTCTTCCTAACAAACTCAAGTCCGTGAGCTCCGAAAACGTCACCCACGGCAAGAATTTTTATTTCATTGTCGGAACGTGACTTTTCCAAAATTCCTACGCCTTTCCGCGTTTTTTCGGCAGACAAAACCCGCCATCTTGAGTACGGGAGGGCGTTATCGCCCTCCCCTACCTGATCATACAATAAATTTTTCATATTTTTCAAGGACATGCGCCTTGAAAAATATACCTATGAGGTTCGCAATCTTGGACAAGCCCGAATTGGGGTCCCCGAAAAACTTGTTTTGCGGGGTAATGAAGGGCGCGCACAAGATTGGCGCGAGCGAACGAACCTCCAAAAACCAATCAAAAACTCGTTTTTGATTGAAAGCGAAGCGCTACTTCGCGTAGTCAACCTGACGCATTTCGCGGATTACGTTGATCTTTATCTGACCGGGATATTCAAGCTCTTCCTCGATCTTGCGAGCGATATCCCTTGCGATAAATACCATTTCGTCGTCATTCACCTCGTCGGGCTTGACCATTATGCGTACTTCTCTGCCCGCCTGAATCGCAAACGATTTTTCAACACCGTTGAAGGAGGTTGCGATTTCCTCGAGCTTCTGGAGACGCTTGATGTAGGTTTCGAGATTTTCACGTCTTGCGCCGGGTCTTGCCGCCCAAACAGCGTCCGCCGCCTGAACGATCATAGCAACGAGAGTTTGGGGCTCAACGTCGCCGTGGTGTGCCTCGATCGCGTGAACGATATCACGGCTTTCCTTGTACTTACGGGCAAGGTCAACACCGATCTGAACGTGAGAACCGTCGATCTCGTGAGTCATCGCCTTACCGATATCGTGGAGCAAGCCCGCACGCTTCGCCTGAATCGGGTCAACACCGAGCTCGGAAGCGATCATGCCTGCGATGTGTGCAACTTCAATAGAATGCTTGAGAACGTTCTGACCGTAGCTCGTTCTGTACTTGAGTCGGCCGAGGAGCTTGATAAGCTCGGGATTGATTCCGTGAACGCCGGTCTCGTAGGTCGCCTGTTCGCCTTCCTTCTTAATAACGGCTTCGACTTCCTTGCGGCTCTTTTCAACGGTTTCCTCGATGCGCGAGGGATGGATTCTGCCGTCGGAGATAAGCTTCTCGAGAGTCATTCTCGCAACTTCTCTGCGAACGGGGTCAAACGTCGAGATCGCGATTGCCTCGGGCGTGTCGTCGATAATAAGGTCAACACCCGTAAGCGTTTCGATCGCGCGGATATTTCTACCCTCTCTGCCGATGATTCTACCCTTCATTTCGTCGTTCGGGAGGTCAACGACCGAGACGGTCGCTTCGGCAACGCTGTCAGCAGCGCAACGCTGTATTGCAAGCGCGATGATGTTCTTCGCGGATTCTTCCGCTTTGTCCTTGCATTCCTGCTCAACCTCGAGCAATTTCATCGCCATTTCGTGTCTCGCTTCGCTCTCGACGCGTTCCATAAGGATCGCGCGAGCGTCCTCAACGGACATACCCGAAATTCTCTGGAGCTCTTCCTCCTGTTTTGCGATGATCTCCTCGTTTTTGAGCTTCAACTCATCGTTTTCGCGAATTTTCTGATTTAAAACTTCTTCTTTCTTTTCAAAAGCTTCGCTTTTCTTGTCGAGATTTTCTTCCTTCTGGAGAACTCTGCGTTCCTGACGCTGAAGGTCGTTTCTTCTCTCTTTGAGCTCGCGTTCGGTATCGTTCTTGATACGGAGCGCTTCTTCTTTTGCTTCTACAAGCTTTTCTTTTTTGGCAGTTTCAGCGGTTTTTGCGGCGTCCTCGATGATTCGCTTTGCTTCTGCTTCTGCGCTGCCGATCTTTCTCTCGGCGGTCATCTTACGCAATACGAATCCTATGATGAAAAACAGGACGGCTGCACCGGCAATCAAACCAATTGCTAAATAAAGGTCCATTTTTGCCTCCTAAAATTTATTTTATCCCGAGGCAAGGACAATCGTCCGGCTGATAAGTTTTATATTCTTTTTTATATAAATTTCTAAATATCCAAAAAAATATATCGTTATTTCGCCGTGGCAAGCGCCTTGGCATCGGTATTCTCGGTTATTATACAACTTTTTCTTCCTTATGTAAAGAGGAAATCTTCTAAAATAAATAAAATTTAACAAAATCCTCATCATTTAATTGACTATTCACGCCGTTGCAGTTATAATTATACAATCAAATGCAAAAGGTAAATCTATGAACACGATATATTTTGACTCGGCGGCAACGACGATTCCTCTTCCCGAAGCCGTCGATTCCGCAAAAAACGCGCTTGATGTTTTCGGCAACCCGTCGTCGATCCATTCCGAGGGGCTCGTTTCCAGAAAAGTCATCGAAGAATCGCGCAAAAAGGTTGCACGCGCACTTCTCTGCAAGCCCGAGGAAGTGATTTTTACTTCCTGCGGCAGCGAGAGCAACAATCAAGCGATCGTCGGACTTGCAAAGCTCCGTTCACGCCGTTCAAAAAGAATAATCACCACCGACAGCGAGCATCCGTCGGTTCAAAATCCGCTTGACGCGCTTGAATCCGAGGGTTTTGAGATCATCCGCATCGGCACGAGAGACGGCGTTCTCGATATTCTGTCGCTCGAGCGTGAGCTTTCTCTCGGCGCGGCGTTCGTGAGCATCATGCTCGCGAACAACGAAACGGGCGCGAAATACGATATTGCTTCCGTAAGACGCGCAATCGATCGAAGCGGTTGCGGTGCGCTTCTTCACTGTGACGCGATTCAGGGATTCCTGAAAACGACCGACCGAAAAGAGATTTCAAAAAATTGCGATTGTGCTTCTCTTTCCGCGCACAAGATCGGCGGACTCAAAGGCGTCGGCGCGCTGTTTGTGAAAAACGGGTTGAAGCTCCCCGCATTCATAAAAGGCGGCGGGCAGGAAAACGGTTTCCGTTCGGGAACCGAAAATATCGTCGGCATTTCGGCTTTCGGAACAGCTTGCGAAGCGTTTGACTCGGAAAAGCTGTCGCACATCTCGGAGATATACGCCCATCTCGTTTCGATACTTCCCGAGAAGGTCGAAAACATAAAGTTAAACATCCCGAAAAATCATATAGATACGATCCTTTCGGTCTCGGTTCTCGGAGTTCGGAGCGAAGTCATGCTTAACGCTCTCAACTCGCTCGGAATCTGCGTCTCCGCAGGAAGCGCGTGCTCGGCTCGGAAAGGCCCGAGCGGTGCACTTTCCGCGTTCGGACTCACGAAAGAGGAGATCGAAAGCACGATAAGAATCAGCATCGGCACACATAACACGAAGGAGGAAGCGGAATTCCTCGCCGAAAAAATCGGCGAGACCGCGAAAAAGCTCAGAAGATGAAAGAAGTTTTGCTTTTAAAATACGGCGAGATCGTCCTCAAAGGACTCAACCGCGGATATTTCAACTCGGTTCTCGAAAGCCGCGTAAGACGCGCGCTCAGGAACGTTCAGGGCGAATTTAAGTTCGACTATGCTCAGTCCACGCTCTGCGTTCGCGGTAGTGACGATGCCGACATGGACGCGGCATACGAGCAGGCAAAAAAGGTTTTTGGCGTTGCAACAGTTTGCCGCGGAATAGAGTGCGAGAAGGATATGGAGGACATCCGCAAGAACCTCACCGAGCATATTGACGACCTCCTCGGCAACGCAAAAACGTTCAAATGCGACGCGAAGCGAAGCGACAAGAAGTTCCCCCTCAAATCTCCCGAGATTTGTATGGAATGCGGCGGAACCGTGCTTGAAGCGCGCCCCGATATGAAGGTCGACGTTATCAACCCCGAGCGTGTTATTACGATCGAGATACGCGACCGCGCGGCGTTCATTCACGGCAACGGTGAGAAGGGCGCGGGCGGTGTTCCCGTCGGCTCGAGCGGACGCGCGATGCTCATGCTCTCGGGCGGCATCGACAGCCCCGTTGCGGGTCATATGATCGCGCGCAGAGGTGCGGCGATCGACGCGGTTTATTTTGAAACGCCTCCCTACACGGGCGAAGCGGCGGCTCTCAAGGTGCGTACCCTTGCCGAAAAGCTCACCGAATACTGCGGAGAGATCTATCTCCATTCGATAAGCTTGACCGAAATTCAAGAGACGCTCGTTCAAAAATGCAAGGAACGACTCTTTACGCTTCTCCTCCGACGCTTTATGGTAAGATGCGCGTCGAGAGTTGCCGAAAAATACGGCGCGGGATGTCTCGTCACGGGTGAAAGTCTCGCGCAGGTCGCGAGCCAGACGATGCAGTCGCTTGCCGTCACCGACGCAGTTGCAACTCTTCCCGTTCTCCGTCCCTGCATCGGTCTTGATAAAGAAGAAATCGTCGTGCGTGCTCGTGAAATCGGCACTTTCGAAACCTCGATACTTCCCTACGAGGACTGCTGTACCGTCTTCACACCGAAGCACCCCGACACGCGTCCCGACATGGACGAGATCCTCGCGGAAGAAGCAAAGCTCGACGTCGACGGACTTGTCGAGCGCGCGCTTGCCACCGATCATTTTGTGAAGTTGGGTTAAAAATATGAAAACGCTTATAAAAACGCTGAAAGAAAAGGGGCTTCGCGTCAGCGCGGCGGAATCCTGCACGGGCGGACTCGTCTCGAAGCTGCTCACCGACGTTTCGGGCGCGAGCGAGGTTTTTGAATGCTCGGTCACGACCTATTCGAACGAAGCAAAAATGAAGCTTCTCGGCGTAAAAAAAGAAACGCTCGAAAATTTCGGCGCGGTCTCCGAGGAAACGGCGCGCGAGATGGCGTCGGGTGTTCGTAACCTTTCGGGCGCGGATGTCGCCGTTTCGGTAACGGGGATCGCGGGACCTACGGGCGCAGTACCGGGAAAACCCGTCGGCACGGTATGTATCGGCATCGCGACGGACGAAAAATGCTATGCAAAAACATTTCTTTTTGACGGCTCTCGTGCGCAGGTCCGCCGACTCTCGGCAAAAATGGCGATAAAAATGGTCAAAATCGAGCTTGGCATCGAAGACAAAAAAGAAAAAACCATAAAAAATCGCGCAAAAAAGCAAAAACAAGCGTAAAAAACGAAAAAAGCACTTGACATTTAAGAAAAACAATGATAGAATAACGTCTGCGCCGAGAAAGCGCAGATATATAGCGGAATTGTGTAACGGTTAGCACGACAGACTCTGACTCTGTTTGTTGGGGTTCGAATCCCTATTCCGCTGCCAGAAAAGAAACAACCTTTGTCTACCGGACAAAGGTTGTTTCTTTTCAACTAAATCCACCCTGTCGGGTGGGTGAAATCATCTTTAATGATGAAATCCCCTGCGTGGATGAAATCCGCCTTGACGGCGGATGGGTGGATTTAATTTCATCTGCGAAGCAGATTTCATCCGTCCATTGTACGGATTTCATCGCGCTTTGCGCGATTTCATTGAAAAGCACAACAAACCATGGTATAATACTGTTGAAATAAAGGAGAATGCGAAATGAAGAAAAAGTTAATTGTGTTAGTTTTATTTATCGTTGCGATATCTTTGATCGCACATTGCGCTCTCCAAACCAGACAAGACAAGGTTTTGAATTCTCTCGGTAAATATGAAAATGAACAGTTTTGGACTCACGGCGAATTTCAGGATTATACGGATTTTGGTGTTTATTCCTATTCATCGGCAAAACTTGAAAACAACAGATACTTCAAAAAAATCACAGAATCGGATAGTGGTATTCTTTATGGGTTCGTTGATGATTTTGAAAAATGCATCAACGTCTACAAAAACAACGACCCCAATGATGAACTCGTTTCAAATTACGCCTTCGACCGTTCTGTAATAGATGCCGGCGATTACTTTTATATTTACGAAAAAGAAAACCATAAAAAATACGGATGCTACGACATTTGGATTTTTGACGTTCAGACAAACACGCTTTACTATTTCCACAACAACACATAAAAAAAGAACCGATTCACATCGGTTCTTTTTTCGTTATATCAATGTTTTCACAACGGTTCGCGCGTTTTTTGTCTTTTACAGGAGCTTTGTTGCCAGCCCATGAACTATATCAACACACACGTATACAATATAACGAACCGTCGGGGACGCTTGCTCCCTACGTTGTGTTATTCTTGATTTTAACCTTTTATCGTATATGTACCCATAACCGCGCGTTTCACAAAAACGTAATCTGCGGCGGTTACTTCGCCGCTTTTGTCGATATCCGCGGCAATCTTTTGCGCTTCGGTCATTTTATACGTGCCCATAACCGCACGCTTCGCGAACACGTAGTCCGCCGCGGTAACGTTCTCATCTCCGTCGATGTCGCCGAGAATGATGTCGGGGACGGGAGCGGGAGCGGGGGATTCATCCTCAATTTTGCAGCCCCAGTAGATCGTTGCGTCGCTCAATCCGTTGTCCCAATATTCATCCCATTCCGCGGGCTCGGATTCCGCTTCACAATAAACCTCACGCATATTACCGCAAGAAAATGCACTAAACCCTACGTAGCGCACCGAATCAGGTATTTCAACGCTCGTTATCCTCTCGCACATCCAAAAAGCGAACTTTCCGATCTGTGTTACCGAATCGGGAATATTGATTTCCAAAAGACCGCAGCATGCGGAAAATGCATAGTCGCCGATAACCTTCAAGGAATCGTTTAAATTCACCTCACGAAGCTCGGAGCAATACTCGAACGCGTCTGTGCCGATAAAAGACACCGAGTCGGGAATCGTAACGGTTTTCAGATTAACACAATCCTGAAACACACCGCCCGCAAGCGTTTTCGTATTTTCGTGAATGGTATAGCTGCCCAAATCCTTCGAAACGGGGCTTATTATCGCATGATAAGGATTATTTTCAGTTCCGAGATATCGGCAATTTTTATACATATTATACTCGAGGGATTCACATCCCGCGAACGCCATATATCCGATTTCAACGAGGGAATCGTGAAGAACGATCTTCGACAAATTCGTACAGCCATGAAACGTTCTTGCGCCGATGCGCACGAGAGAATCGGGAAGCTCGACGCTGCTCAAGCTCGTGCAATCCGAAAAGGCGTACCTTTCAATCGAGGTAAGATTTTTCGAGAGGCGAACGTCCGTGAGCTGTGAGCATCCCGAAAACGCAGAATCGCCGATAGCGGTAACGGTATCGGGAATCGTTAAGGTTATCAATCTCGTATTATCGGAGAATGCGCTTTCACCGATTTCGGCAACTGTGATTCTGTTGAATTTCGACGGAATTTCAACCTCGGCTGCCGATCCGTTATATTTCGAAACGATATAGTGAGTTCTATCATCGCTCAACGTGTATACAAATCCATCCGTACCTACTTCCGCAAACACTGCCAAGGGCATCATTGCAAGCATCATCGCAAGGACGAGGGTTATCGAAATGATTTTTTTCATAATCATTCTCCTTTTTGGGGTTTTATCTTGTTATCATAATACATCAAGCGTTATATTTTGTCAACAATCGCAAAAAGTTTTCATTTCATACGTTAAATGTTGTTGAATATCCCGTTTTAATATGTTAAAATGAAACAAAGACAAAAAGGAGGTTCTTTTATGAAAATATCTTTTTACGGCGCGGCACATGAAGTCACGGGCTCTTGTACGATTCTTCGCGCCGCAGGAAAAACGATAATGATCGATTGCGGTATGGAGCAGGGTCCCGATATCTACGAAAACTGCGACCTTCCCGTTCTCCCGTCCGAGATCGACTTTCTCCTTTTGACTCACGCGCACATCGACCATTCGGGCAAGATTCCTGCGCTCACGGCGGGCGGATTCAAGGGTCATATCTACACGACCGCCGCAACCACGAAGCTCTGTAAGATCATGCTTCTCGACTCGGCGCACATTCAGGAATTCGAGGCACAGTGGCAGAACCGAAAGGCAAAGCGCTCGGGCAGAGAACCCTATTCCCCGATGTATACGACCGAGGACGTTCTCCGCACGATGGAGCAGTTCGTTTCCTGCGATTACGAAAAGGAATATGATCTCTGCAAGGGTGTTAAGATATCCTTCACCGACGCGGGGCATCTTCTCGGCTCGGCAAGCATAAACGTCACCGTTTCTGAAAGCGGTCAGGAAAAGACGATCTGCTTCTCGGGTGACCTCGGGAACTGTCAGCGTCCTCTTATCCGCGACCCCGGTCAGCCGAAATTTGCCGACTATATCGTCGTCGAATCGACCTACGGCAACCGTGTTCACGGCGAGCGCGTCGACTACGTGACCCAGCTTACGCGCATCATGCAGGAGACGTTCGACCGAGGCGGAAACCTCGTTATCCCCTCTTTTGCGATCGGCAGAACGCAAGAGCTTCTCTATCTCATGCGTATTATAAAAGAAAAAAATCTCATAAAACGCCACGACGATTTCCCCGTCTACGTCGACAGCCCCCTCGCGATCGAGGCGACAGAGATTTACAGCAGTAACCTCACCGACTTCTTCGACGACGAGACGCTCGAGCTTCTGAGCCGAGGCATCAACCCGATAAAATTCGACAATCTTCGCCTCTCGGTAACGAGCGAGGATTCGGTTGCGATCAACCGCGATGACAGACCGAAGGTCATCATCTCCGCCAGCGGAATGTGCGAGGCGGGACGTATCCGCCATCACCTCAAGCACAACCTCTGGCGTCCCGAATGCACCGTTCTTTTCGTCGGATATCAGTCCGAGGGAACGCTCGGAAGAATTATCACCGACGGCGCAAAGAGAGTCAACCTCTTCGGCGAGGAAGTCAGAATAAAGGCGAAGATCGAAAAGCTCAGCGGTATCAGCAGTCACGCCGACAGAGAGATGCTTCTCGGATGGATCGACGGGTTTGAGAACAAGCCCCACACGGTTTTCGTAAATCACGGCTCGGATGAGGTCTGCGACGAGTTTGCGAAAACCGTCGAGGACCGACTTGCAATCCGCGCGACCGCGCCCTATAACGGCGCCGAATACGACCTCATTTCCGGCGTTTGTCTCGACCGAGGCAACACCGAAAGAATCAAAAAAGTCGTCAAATCCTCGCGCAAGCCGAGCGAATCCTCGGCGTTCAAGCAGCTTCTCGCCGCAGGCAGACGGCTTATGGGCGTTATCGAGGACAACCGCGAGGGCGCAAACAAAGACCTTGCACGGCTCGCAAGCCAGATCAACTCGATCTGCGATAAATGGGAAAAGTAAATTCAATAACAAAACTGCCGTAAGTCGAGCTTACGGCAGTTTTTTGTGTTATTTCATTTTATCCCATATTTCGTTGTTGTCAGGAGAATTCAGCCAAGTAAGATAAATTGCATAATCCGTATAGGTTTCAATCTTTTTCAGCGCATCGGCAGTCACGTAACCAACGTATTCAAAGTGCGGAACGCTCGAGTCGGAAAGGAACGGATGTGTTTCCGAAAAAATCATTCCCGCTTCTTTCAGAAGTCTTTCGCCTTCTGCGTTATCATCCATCGCTTCTTGAAGACTGCCATATTCTTTTAATCTATAATACATTTCTTGAATGCCAATGAGAAAATACGTGTCAGCATCAAATTCGTTATCCTTCACCCGCCTCATCAAAGAGCTCGGCCAAGAAAACATTTCCATTACCCCGTGAGGGATCATAGTGTTATGAATTCTCGTATAATAATCGCCATCGTAATAAAGAATTTTTTTCGTTTTTAGGATATCGTTCTCGGTGAGAGTTTTCGGCTCCTCGTCGGGCGTTTCCGAAACGTCTTTCGATGTGTCGGGTTCTTTCGACACCTCGGGTTCTTTCGACGTGTCGGGTTCTTTCGACGTGTCGGGGTCTTTAGATACTTCGGGCTCTTTCGAGGTTGCGGGTTCCTTCGAAGTTTCGGGCTCGTCAGACGGGGATTCAGAGGGTTCTTCGGAGAGTTCATCCGACTCGATATCTTCCGTCGAGGAATCCAAGGGTTCGTCGGACGGAGATTCGGAAGGAGCTTCAACGCTCGAGGATTCGTTCTCGCTTTCCGTCTTGCTCTCGTCTTCCGAAATATCCCTTGACGGTTCATCGGAAACGATCGAAACGTCGCTCGTATCCTCATCGGGAGTGTTGCACGCGGTCAAAAACGATGAAAATGCGAACAAAAACGCGAGAAGTAAAATCAAATATCTTTTCATAGGAATCCTCCCTTTCAACTTAAGGTAGATCGATCGAATCAATGAGCCAAGATATACCAAAGTAAACTCTATTCGTTCCAGTATTATTTTCAACTTTGGTTATAGTTATAGTGTATTCATCAGTTGCGGGAACGGTAAATATAACCTTTTCAACGTTGTTATTTGTTGTTGTACTACTAGCCACAACGCTTTGATTTGAGGAACGCTTAATGTAAATATCAAGATTAGCCAGATCGCTATTTGTTATCGTTGTATTTTCATTTTCGTGACCCGAAGATGAGACGAAACTAACGTTTTTTAAAAAACACAAACTCAAACTAACTGTTTCTCCAGCCGAAATCGTACCTAAAGAGTATGTTCGAGATGTTTGCGTCGCAGAAAAGTTTGCATATATGTATTTGCCGGTATCTAATATTCTCTTTGCATTATATGCATTAACTATGCCTGCGCCATATTGCTTATAGGCGGCTATATTCCCATTTTGGTTTCCGGTATGAAAACGCTTTTTCGTAGATACACCCGTCATTAGAATGGATTTTACCAAGGCCGGCTTATTTAATAATGTCGGTGAGTACGAACATAACATCGCAATGACACCTGTTACGTGGGGTGCGGATAAACTTGTTCCCGTTTCTGCTTTATCGAATCCGGGTATTGAGATATTTGTTCCCGAGGCACAAAGATCGGGTTTATATGCTAAGTTGTTAAATGAATTATTATATGACGAATTTTCGAATAAAACGTCATCCGTGCATGTAATTGTGTTCTTATCATTAGTATTGCCCACAGAAATAACATTGTACGCCATTGCATTAGGAGATACATGATCTACTCCTTTGTTGCCGTTAGCCACAATCATATGAACTGCATGATTCAACGCTATGTGATCCATCCATAAAGAAATTTCATCATACTCTACATAGGTATCACTTATGCTCGGTAGACCCCAACTATTATTGATCACATTTGCACCTTGACTTATCAGCCATTCCGTATTTCTGAATATATCATAGTAGGAACCAATAGATGCGCAATATAAATGTTCAAATCCTCTAGCCACACCAGTATCTTTTTCTACGATGATTGTTGCAACTTGTGTCGCATGTTTTATGTCGAAATCTTCATCAGCTTCAGAATTGGGAGACTCTAATGTTATTTTATCTCTAATTCCGTCAAAATTAGAACTGTTAATATCAAGAACGGAAACCTCTAACATGCCAATATTTATACCTTGTCCTAATATGCCATAGGAATTCTGCAAAGTCGTAGCCGAAACAGACTGCACACTTACATTCATTTGAGGTTTAACTTCATATTCCCCATAACTAAAGGATAAAACGTCGCTGTTAAATGCCATGTTGATTGCTTCGGAACGAGAAATATTGCATACAATAAGAGGGGAATATCTGCTGATATAGACAATTTCTCCGCCTGATAACTCAGATTCCTATTTCGCGGCAACTTCACTGTTGTCCGCATAATACATAGCTTGGGCTATCTGACGTTTCTGCATAATATGGTTCTGCATTGCCTCCATATATGCTTCTTTTTCTGCAGTATATTCAATATTCAATTCGTCGGAATTTGTGAGCAATACTTGTTCCAAATTCTGCTCAACAACGCCAAAATCTTCCGCTTCGGGAGGAACGATTTTTTCGACCTGCGCTTGATACTTTTCGGTCGTGTTGTCGTTAAGCCACAGAACCGTGTTGATTCTTGCGTTGTTTCCTCTGCTCTCAAATTCACTCAAGAGATCGGGCGAGAGTTTTGAATATGCCACTTCAGCATTTGCGGCGAACGGCATACTTACGGAAAGCGTTACAAAAATAAGCGCCATAAACAAGGACAAAAATACTTTCTTTGTGTTTTTCATAATGTTCCTCCTTCCAGGAATCATCTTACGTGTTATTTCCCTTGATTAGATTATATTATTTTGAACAACGCAACGCAATACCTTGACCTCATTTTCGTGAATTTAAACAATTCGTTGCGTTTTTATCCATATTTTCATCCCCGTTAACATATATGACAACTGTGCAATAATAACAAAAAGCCCGCGTTAATCATAACGCGGGCTCTTTTATTCGTTTTTTAGGAATTAACTTTTATAAGCATAACGAACGCGAATATCAAAACGGCAAGCGATACCGCAAACAAAATCGCCGCGCCCTTTTTTGTCAACAGTTTTATGGGCTTTCTTTTTTTGGTCTTAACGGGGATATTTCTATTTGAGTTTCTTTTTACGTTTTTGTTCGTGCATTTCATGATTTTTACCTCTTGCATTTAATTTTTGCTATAATTTTCGATGCCCCTCAAGCCTTCCCCTTGAGGGGAAGGGGGACCGTCGGAGACGGTGGATGAGGTGTAGGATGCGAAGCATCCGTGCGTACTCATAATAATGTTAATTAACGTTGTCTTTCAGCCAGCTACCCCTCATCAGTCACCTGCGGTGACAGCTTCCCACAAGGTGAAAGCCATTTAGCATCTCTCGTCCGATTTACGCCTCGCGTAACTTGTTTCGCAAGTGCGCAAATCAAGGAGAGGGCATCTTTGCATTATTCTCTGATTTTTTCTTACTTCTACTGTTTATGATCTCAGTTATGCCGTCGCAAACGCCATAAAAGTTCGTTTTCAAATCATAATTAGAATAACGAAGAACCATTATCCCAAGTCCGTTCAAATAAGAATCTCGTTCTTTATCTGTTTCTATTCCTTTGTCCGAAAAATGCTGGGAACCGTCAAGCTCTATAACGAGCTTCGCATCCGCGCAATAAAAATCAACCACATATTTTCCGATAACCTTCTGCCTGTTCACCGTTTGCGGTACGTCTTTTAAGAAATCATACCACAAATGCTTTTCTTCTTTCGTCATATTCTTGCGCAGCGTTTTCGATATCGGCGTAAGTTTCGGATTTTTCGTCTTGTTCATCTATCTCTTCATACTCTCTGCGACACGGCTGAGGCGGCGTCTTTGCTCGATAAAGCGGTCAAAGATGAGGACCTTTGCAATCGCAGATGCAAGCGAGCGCATCGCGCCGACCTTTCGCGACGGTGCGGAATCTATCGTTCGGGGCGGATAAGATTCCGGCGCGACGGTGCTTTTTATTTCGTATTCAACCTCGTCACAGAAGATGTTATACCCCTCGGATATCTCGAAAAAGCGCGACATAAGCATAATCGACTCGGAAATGTACGAAATCGGAAGCATTCGCTTCGAAACGCAAATTACGATAAGCTTCGCGAGGTGTTCTCTGTTATATTTCTTCTTGACAGGCGCGTTGAGCACGCCGTTTTTGACGTAGTTGTTTATCATCGACTGCGTTATTATCGGCTCGCCGCTTCGGTTGAACGGCTCGATGCTTTCCGAAACGAATGAAAGCACCTGATCGATATAAAGCTCAAACTGAGGAAATTCTTCCCATCGAGGAAGACGTATATCAAGTAAATTGTCTGTTTTGTTTTGCATTTTTGCCCTCTTCAGTATTATCAAACATACTTAATATATCATCTATTCCACCCGAAGTCAATCACTTTGTCCTCGAAATTATATCGAAAACAGCCCGTTTCGGTCGAAATAATTCCTGCAACCTCTTGACATGGTTTTCGAAACCATGTATAATGTTCTCATAAATTACAAGGAGAACTTTCATTATGGCTAAAAATGCCCTCGCAAGAAAGACACGTCCCCTCACAAAACCCGAAAGCGTTAAACATCTTCTCAACATCGCCGTCGCCGAAGCAGGCGACAAGATCGCTTTCAAATACCGCGACAAAAACGGCGAGATCGCCGAAGTTAGTTACAGACAGTGCCAGCAGCATACTTTCCACCTCGGCACTGCAATCAAATCGCTCGGGATGGAAAGCGCACACATCGGCTGCTGCGGTGAGAACAGCTACGACTGGATCGTTACTTATCTTTCCGCGCTTCAGACCGAGGGTGTTTTCTGTCCTATCGACAAAGAGCTTCCCGAGTCCGACCTCATAAACGTCATCAACGGCGGTGACGACGAGATCGTGTTCTGCGACAAAAAACGCGAAACGATCTTCAAAAACATCCGCGAATCTCTCCCGAACGTAAAATATTTCGTATGCTTTGACCGCGACGAAGACGAGGGCGAGTTCCTCTCCTTCAAGAAGCTCATCGCAAAGGGCAAGGAAATCTTCGAGTCGGGCGATCACAGCTTCTGCGACCTCGAAACGAAGGATAAAAAAGCCCTCAAAATGCTTCTTTACACCTCGGGCACGACGGGAATCGCAAAGGGCGTTATGCTTTCCGAGCATAACCTCTGCTCGCTTATTTATTACGGACTCCGCCTCTCGAGCTTCCGCGACGTTTCGCTCTCGATACTTCCCTATCACCATTCGTTCGAGGCGGTTGCAGGTATTCTCGCTTCGATCCATCATCAGTCAACTCTTTGCGTCAACGACAGCTTGAAGCGCGTTCTCAAAAATATGGCGGTCTTCAAGCCCGGTCACATGCTCGTCGTTCCCGCTATCGTCGAGATCATGTACCGCAAGATCATCGCAAACGTCGAGGAAAAGGGCAAGACCAAGACTATCAAGATCGGTATAAAGCTCTCCCGTTTTCTCCGCGCGATCGGAATTGACGCGCGCCGTAAGATTTTCAAGGAAATCCACGATGCGTTCGGCGGAAATCTCGAAAAGCTCATCTGCGGTTCTGCGCCTCTCCGTCCCGAGGTTGCCGACTTCTTCGACGATATCGGTATTCTTCTCACGAACGGCTACGGCATAACCGAATGCTCCCCTCTCGTTTCGGGCAACACCGACTTTGACAACGACCCGAGAACCGTCGGCGGTTGGATCGAATGTATCGACGTCAAAATCGACCAGCCGAACGAAGACGGCGAGGGCGAAATTTGCGTAAAAGGCGACACGGTCATGCTCGGTTACTACAAAAACCCCGAAGCGACCGCGGAAGTAATCGACGCAGACGGCTATTTCCATACCGGCGACTACGGTAAGATAAACGAGAAGAACCAGCTTCTCATCACCGGCAGAAAGAAAAACATCATCATCCTCGGCAACGGTAAGAACATCTACCCCGAGGAGCTTGAGAGCTATATCGGAAACATCCCCTACGCGCTCGAAAGCGTTGTCTATGCGCTCCGCGACGAGATTGGTCACGAAGCAGAGCTCTGCGCCGAATGTATCGTTGACCCGAAATTCATGGAGGGCTCGACGGTCGAGGAAAAGGTCGCAAAGCTCAAAAACGATATCTTCAAAGCGCTTGAAAAGCTCCCGACCTACAAACAGATCAAAAACGTAAAAATTCGTGAAATCCCCTTTATAAAAACCACAACGAACAAAATCCGCCGCGCAAAAGACGGCTCACCGCTCGAACAGGAGGATAACAATGCTGAAAAATAATCTTGCAGTTCACCCCAACAAACACATACCCTTCAAAAGCATAAAAGAACTCGTAAACGCTACTGTTGCCGACTCGGCAGACAAGGTTGCATACAAATTCCGCGGAAAAGACGGTATCGTTGAGATCACCTACGCGCAGCATCAGAAAAACACTCATCACCTCGGCACTGCGCTCTGCGATATCGGCATGGGAAGCGCGCACATCGCTTGCTGTGCTGAAAACAGCTATAACTGGCTCACGGTTTACTTGACCGCGCTCCAGAGCGGCGGCGTTTTCTGTCCGATCGACAAGGAGCTCCCCGATTCCGACCTCATCAACATCATCAACAACGGCGACGACGATATCATCTTCTGCGACAAAAAACGCGAAGAATCTTTCCGCCGTATCAGAAGTGAAATTCCGAGAGTTAAATATTTCGTCTGCTTTGACAGAACCGAGGACGAGGACGAGTACCTCTCGTTCGAAAAGTTCATGGCAAAGGGCAAAGAGCTCTATGAAGCAGGAAACAGGGACTTCCTCGCTCTCACGCGCGACCCGAAGGAGCTCAAAATGCTCATTTACACCTCGGGCACAACAGGACTCGCAAAGGGCGTTATGCTTTCCGAGCATAACCTCTGCTCGATGGTCCACTTTGGTCTCGACATCGCGACTATCCGCCCCGTCGGTCTTTCGCTTCTTCCTTATCACCATTCTTATGAAGCGGTTGCGGGCATCCTCGTTGCTATGCACGACCGCAGAACTCTCTGTATCAACGACAGCTTGAAGCGCGTTGTCAAGAACCTCGCGCTCTATCAGCCCGATTATATGTACGTTGTTCCCGCGCTTGTTGAGATACTCTATCGCCGTGTCAACGCAAGCATCGAAGAAAAGGGCAAGACGAAAACTATTCAGACCGCAATCAAGATAAGCAACGCGCTCCGTCATATCGGCATCGACATCCGCCGTAAACTCTTCAAAGACATTCATCAGGCGTTCGGCGGCAACCTCGTAAAAGTTGTGTGCGGCGGCGCACCTCTCCGCGCAGAAATCGGAAAGTTCTTCGACGATATCGGCATCATCGTCTGCAACGGCTACGGTATCACCGAATGCTCTCCTCTCGTTTCGGTCAACCTCGATACAGACAACGACCCCGCGACCGTCGGTTATCCGCTCGAATGCATCAAGGTCAAGATCGATAACCCCAACGAGGACGGCGAGGGCGAGGTCTGCGTTATCGGCGACAGCGTTATGATGGGTTACTATAAAAACCCCGAAGCAACGAACGAGGTGTTCGACGACGACGGCTATTTCCATACCGGCGACTACGGTAAGCTCGACGAAAAGGGCAGAATCATGATCACCGGACGTAAGAAGAACATCATCATCCTCGGCAACGGCAAGAACATCTACCCCGAAGAGCTCGAGGGCTACATCGGCGGTATAAACTACGTTCTCGAGAGCGTCGTCTACGGCGCACGCGACGAGGAAGGCAAGGAAGCAGAGCTTGCTATCCAGTGCATCATCGACCCCGAGGTGCTTGAAAACACTCCTCGCGAGCAGCTCAACGAAAAGCTTAGAAACGACATCTACGAAACGCTCAAGGAGCTTCCCACCTACAAGCAGATCACGAAGATAATCATCCGCGAAACTCCCTTTGTCAAGACCACGACAAACAAGATCCGCCGTGCAAAAGACGGTTCTCCTATGTAAATAAAATTAAAACTGCCGTAAGTCGAGCTTACGGCAGTTTTTTGTGTTATCAGTAAATCGAATTTTCCCATACCTTGTAATTATCGGGTGCGTTGAGCCAAGTCACAAAGATCGCATAGTCCTTGTGGTCATTAAGTTTTTTCAACCCGTCCGCGGTTATATATCCTATATAGTCAAAATTAGGAAGCTGACATACCTGTGGTGTCGTATATTTACTTGCATCAAAATCAGGAAGTACCGTCTTCCATCTTTTTATATAAGCGCTTCTCGTTTCGGCTTCCGTGGTAGGTGTTCCTATCTTGGGCATAAGTGCAGTGAGCAGAGGATGATCGTTCGAGAGCACCATCCCGACCTCTTTGAGCACTCTTCTGTTGTCCGCATCCCGCTGGGAAGCGCTGTGTTCGAGAACGGTATTCTTCATCCATTCTATCCCAATCAAAAAATAGGTGTTAGAATCAACGGTTTCATTCTCGATATATTCCTTTATCGATTCGCCCGTAACGGAAGAAAAAACTTCCTTAGTTCCGTGAGGCAACAGTTCGGTTCTCATGTGTGTATAGTGATCGCCATCGTAATAAAGAACGTTTTTTGTTTTCAGGATATTGTCTTCGGAAAGAGTATTGGTGGAACGTGAGACAATCGAATTTTCCCATACCTTGTAATTATCGGGAGCGTTGAGCCATGTCAGATAGATGGCATATTCCTTGTGCGAATCCAGCTTTTTCAATCCGTCGGCGGTAACGTAGCCGATTTTTGAAAACATCGGGATATATTTCATCTGCTCTATCGTATATTTCGTATCATCAAAATCGGGAAGTATTCTCTTCCAGCGTTTTGCGTAGGTCTGCCTTTTTTCCGTATCGCTCATGTCAGCTTTAACGTAGAGCTCCGACTTAAATGAAAGCGGATGATCAACAGCAAAAACCATTCCTGCTTCATCCAATATCTTTTTGACTTCCTCGGCGTCATGTTCCGTAGAGGACGGTCCGAACATCGTTCTTATTCCTACGAGGAAATAGGTATCGGAATCGACGGTGTTGTTGGAAATATAGTTCATAAGATTGCTTGCGTAATCGTACTCGGTAATGCCCTGATATTCTATATGAAGCGTTACATCGGTAAATCTGTATTTGTTTCCGCTGTAATAAAGGACTTTTTTCGTTTTCAGAACCTCTTTTTCCGTGAGGGTTTTCGGTTCGTCGTCGGGCGTTTCCGAAACATCTTTTGACGTGTCGGGTTCTTTCGAGGTTTCGGGTTCTTTTGACACTTCGGGTTCTTTTGACACTTCGGGTTCTTTCGAGGTTTCAGGTTTCTTCGAAGTATCGGGCTCGCCGGCCGGGGATTCGGAGGGAACGTGGGACGGAATATCTTCTATCGAGGCATCCGACGCTTCGTCGGACGGGGATTCGGATGGAATTTCTACGTCCGAGGATTCATTCTCGCTTTCCGTATCACTCTCGGTTTCCGAAATATCTTTGGACAGCTCATCGGAAACGAGCGAAACGTCACTTGTATCCTCATCGGGAGTGTTGCAAGCGGTCAAAAACGACGTGAACACGAACAAAAACGCGAGAATTAAAAGAAAATATCTTTTCATAAAAATCCTCCTTCCGGATTGACAGATGTTGTCTCTCCTCTGATTAAATTCTATCACGACGAGAAAACCGCGTCAATACGCCCGTTAAAACTTCTCTATATTTGACAAATCGACAGAATAAAAAGACGGTTTTTGCGGGTGTTATCTTGTTGGGATTAAACAAAAAACCGTTACGTACGGTCTCGTAACGGTCTTTGTGTTTTTCGTTCGCGATTCGATCTAATCCTTGGCACGCAATATTTTAATCATGTCGTTTTTTATGTCGTTTTCGTTTTCAAGCCCGAGCGAGAGGCGGATGGTGCGGTCGGTTATGCCGATCTTCTCGCGCATTTGGGGCGGAATCGAATAATGCGTCTGCGTCAGAGGATAGGTCACGAGAGTCCGAAAACCGCCAAGACTCTCGGCAAATTTGATTATATCTCCTCCTCTTATGAACGATTCGACATGACGCTTCTCTCTCACCGTGAACGTAACGACACCGCCAAATCCCCGCGATTGTCTTGCACAAAGCTCGTGTCCCTTATGCTCGGGGAGCGCAGGATAGAAAACGCGTTCAACCTCGGGGAGAGTTTTGAGAAATTCGGCGACGCTTTTTGCGTTGCTTTCGTGCCTTTGCATCCGCATCGGGAGCGTTCGGATTCCGCGGAGGACGAGCCAGCAGTCGAACGGCGAAAGCGCGTTCCCGAGCGTCATTGAGAAAAGCGACAGACGGCTCGCGATATCCTCGCGGTCGGTTACCGCAATCCCTGCGACCGTGTCGTGATGCCCTGAGAGGTATTTCGTCGCGGAATGAACGACGATATCCGCGCCCAAGAAAAGCGGATTCTGAAAATACGGCGTGAGAAAGGTGTTGTCAACGACGAAAAGCGTGCCCGAGTTTTTGCAAAGCTCGGACAGTGCCCTTATATCCGCAATTTTCATCATCGGGTTCGTCGGTGACTCGGCAAAAAGCATATCAACCTTTTCCGAGAAAAGCGTTTTTACTTCCGATAGGTCCGACAGGTCGGCAAAAACAAACTCGATTCCGTATTTTTTGTAGATTTCTTTTATCATACGGTATGTACCGCCATAGAGGTCGTCGGAAACGATAACTCTGTTTCCCTCCCTGAGGAGCGAAAAGACCGAATTTATCGCCGCAAGCCCCGACGAAAACGCGAACCCAAACCGACCGCCCTCGAGAACCGCGATCTCGCGCTCGAGCGCGCAGCGCGTCGGGTTTGAGCACCGCGAATAGGAAAATTCACGCCCGCCGCCGAAGGTCGAGGTCTGGAATATCGGCGGACTGACCGCGCGCTCGTAATCACAATCCCCCTCGCCGATAATCGACAGGGTTTCAAAATCAAACATAATACATCACCGTTTTAAGTTTATGCACGAACGGTGTCGTGTGACAGATTTTTTCCTGCACGCGGTGTATGCTTGATTTGTTTTTCGGATTATCGACCGCGGAGAGAAGGTCAGAAAAAGCAAAACCGCGAGCATAAAAAAAGGACTCCGAAGAGTCCTTTTTTGTCAGTTATTTATGTCGTTATAGCCCATGTTCTTCGGGAGGAAGTAGATATCCTTACTTCCCGAAATCGGGTTGAGGCGGACGAGGTTAAAGCCGTCGTAGTGATATTCGACGCTTCCGTCGGGATATTCCGTGAACTTGATATCTCCGTTTTCGGCATCCTTTTTCGCCGAATCAAGAAGCGCATCGACCGAAATATCGCCATCGTGGAACGCCATTTCGAGCATTTTCGGATTTCCGTCCACCGTGCACATCATCAGTCCGCTTACAACGTAGACGATGCATTCGTCGGTGTAATGGATATATTCCTTCTTGCCGTTCTCGTCAAAGTTGAACGTGAGGTCGAACTCGTTTGCGTTCGAGCACGCGGAAAACGGAACCATGCAGAGCAACGCAAGAAAGAGTGCAAAAAACCTTTTAAGCATCTTCTTCCTCCTTCTTCGGCTCGCCGTTCATTTTGAGCTCGGCGAACTGCTCGCGGGTTATGAGAATATTACGTTTCTTCGTTGCGGCATCAAACTCGCCGATATAACCCTTGCGTTCCATCTTGTCGATGATTCTTGCCGCACGGGCATAACCGAGGGAGAGGCGTCGCTGTAAGAGTGATGTCGAAACCGTGTTGCATTCGATTGCGACCTCGATCGCGTCCATAAGCATCGGATCCGCCTTTTCGTCGCCGTCGTCAACAGCTTCGGCAGCGGCAGCACCGCGCTTGCCCTTCATACCGCAGAGCTTGGCTTCCTGCTCGATCTGCTTCATGATCGACTCGTCATACTGAGCATGAGCCGCTTCTTTTATGAACTGAGTTACGGATGCAACCTCGCTCTTTCCGTCAACGAACGCGCCCTGAACACGCAACGGCTTCATCGCGCCCACGGGGTTATAGAGCATATCGCCCTTACCGAGGAGCTTTTCCGCGCCCGTCATATCGAGGATCGTACGGCTGTCGACCTGCGAGGTCGTCGTAAGCGCGATTCTCGAGGGGATGTTCGCCTTTATAAGACCGGTGATAACGTCAACCGACGGTCTCTGAGTACCGATAACGAGGTGCATGCCTGCGGCACGCGCCTTCTGTGCAAGACGGCAGACCGAGGTCTCAACGTCGTCGGGTGCGGTCATCATAAGATCGGCAAACTCGTCGATGAAAATAACGATCTGGGGAAGAAGCTTGCGCTCGGGATCGTCGGCGACAGCCGCGTTATAACCCATAAGGTCACGCGCGCCGACCTCCTGAATGAGGCGATAGCGGTTTTCCATTTCGGTACAAGCCCAGTTGAGCGTACCTGCCGCATTCTTCGGGTCGTTGATAACGGGAACGAGAAGATGCGGAATGTCTTTATAGTCCGAAAATTCAACGGTTTTCGGGTCGATGAGTATGAGCTTTACGTCGTTGGGGTGGTTACGGTAGAGGAGCGAGATGATAAGCGAGTTGATGCAGACCGACTTACCCTGTCCCGTCGCGCCGGCAACGAGAAGGTGGGGCATTTTCGCGATATCGAGATAGACGGGGTTACCCGCAACATCCTCGCCGAGCGCCGTGAAGAGACGGCTCTTGTTATCACGGAAGGTCGGGTTATCGATCAATCCTCTGAGACGTACCGTGGAAACGTTTCGGTTCGGTATTTCGATACCGACCGCCGCTTTTCCGGGGATGTTTTCAATTCTGACCGCGGTCGCGGCAAGGTGGAGCGCGATATCGTCGGCGAGGTTCGAGATCGCCTTTACGCGCACGCCCGTCTCCGGCTGAACCTCATATCTCGTGACCGTGGGGCCATAGGTGCAGTTGATGACCTTTGCCTTTACGTTGAAGCTCGAAAGAACCTCCTCGAGCTTTCGGCTCGTGCGCTCAACATCGGCTCTCGTAGGACCGCCCGTGATACCCTCGTCGGCGGTGAGAAGCGAGATCGGCGGGAAAACGTAAGGTGTGTCCTCGATCGGGTCGAGGCAGAGCTCTTCGTCTTCGTCGTCCTCGAGCAGAGGCGAAAGAGGACGTTCGACGGGTTCGGGCTCGGGTTCTTCTATAATAGGAAGCTCTTCGGGCTCTACTCTGAGGTTCGGAGCTTCGTCATTTTCGGGAATTATATACAAGCCGTCGTCAAAAGTCTCGACCGGCTCAAGAAGAGCAGGGTCTTCGGGAAGCTCGACGGGCTCGGGGGTTTCGGTTTTTTTCTTTTTCGGTTCCTTCGGTTCTTCGGGGATGCAATCCTCTTCATCAACCTCATCGTCCTCCGCCTCGGCGCGTGCACGCGCGGCGCTGTCGCGGAAATAGTTGACGATAGCCATAACCGTATCCTTCGGCGTTGCGCCGCAAAGGAGAACGGTGCAGGTGAAGATGCCCGTTATCGCAAGGATCATCGAAGCGGTCGCGCCGATCGTCGAGATGAACGCCATCGCGATCGAACCGCTCACGAGTCCCGCGCTTTCAAAATTCATACCCGTTCCGTAAAGCGTGTTAAGCGGAGCAAACTCTCCGCCCGCAACGGCGATCTGAACTACGAGCGAAATAAAAATAAACTCGAGCGCATAGAGGAAATATTTCGTCTTCGCGCAGTTGTTTCGTCTGTCGCGTCCCCAGCTTATATCTACAATAAGAATAAGGAAAGGAACGACGTAATACATCGGTCCGAAAAGACCTTTCAGGAATTTCGTAATCGCAGCTCCGAGCCATCCGCTGTTTATCGCAGGGATGAACGTGAGGATGATAAAAAACGCGAGAAAGCCGACCGCGAGGCGAATAATCTCCGAACGATCGACCTTTATTTCTTTTTGAGTTTTCTTTGAAGCAGACGTCTTTTTCTTCGTCGAGACGGTTCTGCTTTTCTTTTTCTGTGCCACTTTTTAACTCCTTTTCAGCCGAAGCAAACTCTGTCTTCGGCTTTTTAGGGGTGTTTTTTAGGTTACATCAACGCGAGGTCAGCAACGATCGAGCCGACGCCGACGATGATGCAATAGAATGCAAAAAAGGCGAAGCTTTTGTTTTTCGTGAGATACTGCAAGAGCTTTATCGCGAAGAAGCCGACGACCATAGCGACGACCGCGCCCACGATAACGGGAGCGAACATATCCGCAGAAAAGCCCTGCTCGAACATATCGGGCAGTTCGAAAACACAAGCACCCAAAATCGCAGGAATCGACATAAGGAAGGAGAATCTTACCGCTTCCTCACGGGTATAACCGAAAATCTTACCGCCGGTGATAGTCGAGCCCGAACGGGAGATGCCGGGAAGAATACCGAGGATCGCCTGCATACATCCAACGCCCAGCGGGCGGAGGAAGCCGCCCTTTTCGGCGGTGGTTCCTCCGTTCGCAAGACGGTCGCTTACAAAAAGCATTGTTCCGTTGATGATGAGAAGGATGCCGATAGCCCAGCTGATACCGCCGAGTGCTTCGACCGACTCATCAAGACCGAGAAGCTTAACGGGAACGAGGGGAAGAGTTGCGACGCAGAGCATCAAAAACAGCTTTTCGCCCTTTTCGAGTCCCGACTTGAGCTTGCCGGTGAAGAGTTTGTTAACGAGAGAGAAGAAACCTCTGATAAGATCGAGAACGTCCTTGCGGTAAACGACGCACACCGAGATCAACGTTGCGAGGTGAAGCGCGATGTTGAAGGTGAAGTTCGATTCCGCGTTGATGACCTCACCCGAAATTTTCTGAGTGAAGTTCTGTGCAAGCGCGAGATGCCCCGAGCTCGAGATCGGAAGAAATTCGGCAATGCCCTGAATTATTCCATATATTACCGCTTCGATAATACTCATGTAGTTTCTCCTAAAAATATCTAAAGTTGGTATGCTTATTTGATCTTTGCAAGCATATCGTTCAACGCGGTCTCCGATTTGCTGAGAACAGACTCGAATCTGGACGCAACGTTGGGGTCGAGACTCATATACTGACCGAGGATACCGCCCCAGCCGTTTGCGTCAGCGCCCCAGTTGTAAGCAGCGCCGAGGTCGAAGGAACGGGAGTCGAAGATGAGGTCGAGCATTCTGCCCGATTCATCGTCTCTTGCATCACGGTACTTGAGCTGAACATCGTAAAATTCGGGAGTTACCTGCTTTTCGGAGAGTTCGCCGAGAGCAGAGATAACGTGACCGATGTTGTTGAGGTCAGAAGCAGGGATGGAAGCAGGAAGGAACATTACGCTTGCGTTGTTGTGAGAAACGGTATGGTAATATCTGTCCTGAGTAGCGCTGTTCTTCGGAATCGGGAGAATACCGAATTCCTGACCCTCAGCCATATCACGGAGAGAAACGAGGTTGAAGAGACCGCCCATGTAGAAGAGCTCACGGCCTTCGATGAATGCCTTGTGAACGGTTTCGTCAAACGGGTTGTAGGTACCCCAGGGGAACTTGGAAGCATAGAGGGGGCTGTCTGCGATCATAACAGTGTTCTGGTCGTTGTAGAACTCGAGAATCTTGGTGAGTGCAGAGTAGGTGGTCTGTGCTTCGGTGGAAACGGTGAGGTAAGGAAGGTCGGTAACTTCGTCTTTGTTAGCGATCTTCATACCTGCTGCAACGAGGTGAACGTAGATGTTGAAGGTCTCGCCGCCGTATGCCCAGGTGTCGAGCTCGTCGAGAGTGTTGTCACCGTTGGAGTCGTGAGTAACCTTGTTCTTCGTGCAGATTTCAACGAACTTGTCGTAGGTCCATTTGTTTTCATCAACGAGTTCATAGAAGTTTTCTTCGATGTTCTGCTTTTCTTTGAGGGTCTTGTTGAAAAGGATTACCCAAGTACCCTGATCGTCGAAGGTGTTGATGTCACCGCAGGTGAAGTAAACCTTGCCGCCGATGGAAAGGTCTTTAACTGCGTTCTGGTCCCACCAGGATGCCTTGAGGTCGATACCGGGAACGGTGTTGAGGTCGAGAACGAATTTCTCAAGAGCGAGAGTGGATGCCTGCGCGAGGTTGTCGAAGCAGATATCAAACTCGTGGTTGTCCGCCTGAACCTGTTCTTTAACGACTGCAGGGATCTTTTCGTTCGTGTTGGAGGTAAGAGTACCAACGATCTTGCAGTTGTAAAGCTCCTGAACGCGGGAAACAACTTCCTTCTTCGCAAGGTCTACGGAGTTGGAGCTGTTTTCGTCGTACATGATTTCGCCGGTGAAGCCCTTGATGGACTTGTTACCTGCGCCAAAGTCCCAGCAAAGAATGTTGATTTCTCTGCCGCCGAGGTCAACGACGGGGGTCTTCAACGCATCCTTATCGCCGGAAGAGGAAGATTTGCTCTGATTGTCATCGGTGTCGCCGCCGCAAGCAACCATAAAAGGGATCACCATAAGCAAAGCGAGAAGGCAAACTAAAAGCTTTTTCATATTGTCTTTCCTTTCTTGTTTTCGGCGGTAAGCATACTCCGCCTATATTACTCTCACCATTATACCCCCGAAGCGCCCGATTGTCAAGCGTTATAATTTAATTGACAAACCTTATTATATGGTGTATAATTGCTTGACTATGATTTTTAAGGAGATGAGAGCTTGTCTTCCGCACTCAAAAATTTCTTGATTACCTTTGCCGTGAGCTTGACCGCTTTTATGCTTATCGGCATCTATGTTATAGTTCCGTGGCTTTCGGACGTGGTCTCGCTTGACGAGTCGAGCGATGCGTCTTCCGACGTTTCGGAAAACGACGCGTCGAATCCCGACGGCGGAACCGACGTTTCCCAAGAGGACGTCAAGATCGAATATGACGAAAACGGTGATATATTCACGGCTATGATCTTCTGCGTCGATTCCGAAAACCGTGCGCTCGATACGTTTTTCATCGACGCAAACGGAAAGACCAAGCAGTTCATAAGATGCTACGTCCCGAAAACGACGAGAGTCACGAACGAGGTCGGCGTTGCCGTCCCCATAAGCGATATCCTCGGAACAGCTTCCGTCGAGTCGGTCTGCCAGCTCTCGAGCACGATGACGGGCATCAGCACCGACTACTGTCTCCGTTTTGACAAAGAAGGCGTTAAAAAGCTCGCGAAGCTCATTGACGACGCAACCGTCAACGCCGACGATATTGCCGACAAGATCACAAAAGAGCCGATCTCCATCGTCAACCCGAAATATGCCGACATGATCTTCATGGAGGGCGAGTCGAAGCCCGGCGATTACTATTTCAACCTCACGGGCAAGATCAACCTCAACGACACGATTCACGGCAAGACAAAGCTCGAATGGCTCCTCGAATATAACCCCCACGCAGATACTTCCGTCGGTGAATACAACTCGATCTATTCCTACATATTCAACTCGCTCATCGATCAGTTCTTCAAGCAGGAATCAACGCTCAAAAAGGCGACCGCAATGGCGAAGCTCATTTCCTCCTGCGAAACGAACCTCACCGCCGACCAAGCCACCGAGCATCTTGACACGATTTTCTCCTATGACGACTTCAAGCGTCACGAGATCAACTACCCCGGAAACTGGGTCGATGCAGTCAACCTCATCCGCAAGCTCGACCGCGGAGAAGGTTGATTGGTACGACGATTTTCACTCGACTTCCCCGAGCATGAAATTCCGCGAATTTCGGGGTGAAAAAGTTGTTTTTCCTATTGAAATTGAAATAAAAGTGTGATATTATTTTAATCACTAACTATATGGAGGTAACGGTAATGGCTTATTCCATCATCAACGACACCTGCATCGGTTGCGGCGCTTGCGAGTCCGAATGCCCCGTAAGTGCTATCTCTGTTGCCGATGACGGCAAGTACACGATCGATCCTGAACTTTGCATCGATTGCGGCGCATGTGCAGGCGTTTGTCCCGTAGGCGCTCCTCAGGAGTAATTTAGGACTGACCTTAATGCGAGAAGATTCGGAATTGTGCGAATCTCCTCGCATTATTGTTTCTTCGAGGTTTTTCATGGACGGATTCAAGACGAAAATCAACGCAGATATAATACTCTCCGAGCCGAAGGGCGGCATCCGTTTCGGTACCGACGCGCTTCTTCTCGCCGATTTCGCGCGCAACAGCGCAAAAAAAGGCAGAGTTATCGACCTCGGAACGGGATCGGGAGTTATTCCGCTTCTTATGCTCGCTTCGGGCAGCGGGGCGGACTTTTGCGGACTTGAGCTCCAGCCCGAGCACGCGAGAGTTGCACGCGAAAACGCGATTGCGAACAGACTCGCCGATCGGTTTTCGGTTATTTGCGGCAACGCGAAGGATTACAGAACGCTTTTTGAAAGCGGACGCGCCGACTGCGTCGTTACGAACCCGCCTTATATGCGGAGCGACTGCGGAAAGTCGAACGACTCGCTTCCCCTTGCGATTGCAAGACGCGAGATCGAGGGAGGAATTTCGCTTTTTTGCGAAGCGGCTTCGTGGTGCCTGAAAAGCGGAGGAAGCTTTTTCGCCGTCTACCGTCCCGACCGACTCGTTAACCTTATTTGCTCGATGAAAAAATACGGCATCGAGCCGAAGCGGCTCCGCGCCGTCGTCCCCTCTGCCGGCAAAAAGCCGTCGCTCGTCCTCATTGAGGGCAAAAAGGACGGAAAAGAGGGGCTCGTTTACGAAAACGACCTTTTTATCTACAAAGACAGCACTCACACCGTCGAGACCGACGAGTTGATTGAAATATACCGCCGTTTTGACGGCAGAAAAGAAGATAACCAATGAAAAAACGCGCTCTTTCGCTCTTTATCGCAATAGCTATCATACTCCCCGTTGTGATTTTGGCAGGGAGCGTTTTCTTCGCGCAAAAATCGGAATCCCTCGGCGGTTGGAAGAACCAAAACACTGCTTTCGACGAGGCGAACCGATATATCGTCAAGCTCAAGCCCGACGCCGATTCGGAAAAGATTCTCGACGGAATCGAGCATCGAAGCATCTCGGAGACGGACGAACTGCTTTTTAACGTTATTGCCAACCCCGAATTTTTCAAGACCAATTCCGACGTCATCGAATATTTTGAGCCCGACACGGTAAGAACCACCCTCGCCGTAACGAACGACCCGATAAAAGTTACGTCCTATGAAAAGCTCTCGGTCTATTCCGCGTGGGATAAGACCGTCGGAGCAAAGGATGTTATCGTCGCGGTGCTCGACACGGGCATCGACCGCACTCACGAGGACCTCAAGAACGCGAGCATTCTCCCCGGTTACGACGCCGTCACGAAAACGGCGGGAATTAACGAGGATTTTGCAGGTCACGGAACCGAGGTTATCGGACTTATCGCCGCGACGGCGAACAACGAGGTCGGTATTGCGGGCGTTGCGAACGGCGTTACGATACTCCCCGTCCGCGTTTCGGAAAGCGGAACCGACATCTTCTCGTCCGACCTCATCGCGGGAATACGCTTCGCCGCGGATTCGGGTGCAAAGATCATAAATATGTCGCTCGGCGGTTACGCCTCGTCGTTTGCCGAGCAGGAAGCCGTCAACTATGCCGTTTCGAAGGGATGTATCCTCATTGCGGCGGCGGGTAACGGGGGCGAGCTCCCCTATGCCGACCAGAAATGCTATCCCGCGTCGTACGACGGAGTCGTTTCGGTCGCATCCTGCGACAAAAACGGAAAGAAAAGCTCTTTCTCACAGCATAACGATGCCGTTGACGTTGCAATCTACGGCGAGGATATCCCTCTCCTCTACGTCGAGGACGGCGTTTCGAAATACAGAACCGACTCGGGAACGAGTTATTCCGCCGCAATTTTGAGCGGTATCGCCGCACTGGCGGTATCGAACGTAGGAAGCTCGGTTCGTTTTGAGACCGATGAATTTATATCGCTCCTCATCGAGACCTGCGGTAAAAAGAGAACGAACGCGCTCGGCCACGGCATCGCGAACGCCGAAAAAATGATCTCCCGCGCGGAGTTCCCTCTCATTTCGGGAGTTACCGACGGCGGTGTCTACCCCGACAGCGTAAAAATTAAATTCAACCGCGGAAGCGCGACGCTCGACGGCGAGCGCATCGAGGACGGCGAGTCGGTCATCGCAAACGGTTCCCACGTGCTCACCGTTACGGACGGCGAATTCTCGCAGACGGTCAGGTTCAACCTCAACTACGCTCCGCTCTATTTCGAATACGTCGAGCTTTCGACTCATTCTTATTTTGAGTTCGAGCGCGGAACCGCGCTTCTCGACGGATTCCCCTACAAATCAAAAGACAAGATATCCTCGACAGGCAAGCATAACTTCGTTCTTTTTGACGGCAACGAGAGAAGAGAAAAGGAAATCTACGTCCGCTACCGTCTTCCCACCGTCTACGGAATTTCGGACGGCGGAAAATACGACGAGCCGGTATATATCCGCATCGTCGGTGACGGCAGAGCCGAGCTTGACGGAAAAGCCGTCTACGGCGAGGTCGCAGTTTCGGAAAAAGGAAAACACGTTCTCGAAATCTTCAGCGGTAACGATGCCGTTTCGAAGAAAATCAATTTTGAAATAACCTTCCCCAACTCTTATTCGTTCGACGTCGATTACGGAAACGTTACGGCGGCGTTCGACGAGGAAAACGGTTTTTACTGCGTTTACAACGACTCGCTCGTCGGAGTTGCGGTCTATGACCTCAAAAAACCCGAGCGTGCGGTTCATTTTCTCCGCATCGGACGTGTCTACGGTCATCTCCTGCATGATGACGAGCTTCTCCTCTTCGGCGACGAGGGAATCATCTCCATCGACCGAAAGAACGCGCTCGACCCCGAAAAAGCCGTAAAAAGCACGTTCGCCTACGACGGCGCTTCCCTTTATGCCTCTGCCGACGGCGAGATCTTTATTTTCGCCGAGGATAATATGCTCAAGCTGAACCCCGAAACGGGCGAAGCGGAAACAATCCTCGAGCTCGGCTTCTCGCCCGAAAAGGCAGTTTTTGAAAACGGTCTTTTCTGCCTGACGAGCCCGAGCAAGGACAACATCCTCAGGATTCTTGATATCAAAACTCTTTCTGTCCTCGAGTTTGACATCGGAATCCCCCTCGACGGAAAGAAGATATGCGCGGGCGACGGATATTTCTCGGTCGGCAACCGTGTTTACAGCATCGAGAACGGAAATCTTCTTCTAGAAGCCGCCTCGAGCACGGGCGTTATGCTGAAAGACGGGCTTTTCTTCACGGAAAACCGCATCATCGAAATCCAAACCGCGAAAGAAACGGGCGCTTTCCCCTTTGACGTCGCAAGTATTTCATTCCTCAACGATTCGGTCCGTATCTTCGGAACCGACCCCATCTCCGCAAACGTCTCGAACGGCGCGACGGGAGTTGCGAAATACGGCGCGGCGCGGAAGTTTGAGTTCTCGCTTTCCCGCGCGGAGACGGAAAACGACTTCCGAACGAACATCTATTACTCGGCTCATTCCCCCGTTATCTCATCGGCTTCCTCCGGCGACAGCGTTTTCGTTCTTTTCGAAAACAGCAACACGCTCAACAGCTTCAGCACTTCCGAATTCACGGAAAACGACGCGGTTTCGCTCTTCTTCAAGCCCAAGCAGGTGCTCGCATCGGGCGGAAATATCATCGTGCTTTTTGAAAATGCAAGCTTCGTCTATGTCGCGTCCGATTCCGACGCGAAAAACGGAAGCTATATACCCGTTCCTTACATCTGCGATTCCGCGGTCGTGTTCGGGAATAAGCTGTACTTCGTATCTCGCGGAAAGATATTTTCCTGCAACCTCAACGGAGGCACCGTCACGGATACCACCCTGCGTGCGAAAAAAATCGCAACCGACGGAAAATTCATCTATGCCTGTACGGGCAACGCACTTTTTGCCTACGACAGAGCGCTCGCGGAAGTAAAACGCATCACCGCAGAGGGCGAGAATCTTACCTCAAACGGTGCTCTTGCACTCGGCAAAAACGTTTATAACCTCGAAGCTCTCGAGCTGATCGCATCCTTCGACTCGGATATAATCACGCTCAAGGACAACACGATCGTTACCGAAAACGGAATTTTCAACCTCAAGACGAAGAATCTCGTCGGCGAGGTCGGCGTTACGGACACGGAATCCGTTACGATCACTGACAGCAACGCGGTCGTCGCGTTCGGGAAAGCGGTCGTCGCCGTCTCCTACGGCGAAAACGGACGCGAGGTCGTTTCCGAACCCGAAATAAAAGGCATTTCCGAGGGCTCGACTCACCTCGGAAGCACGGTCATCACCTATGAAAACGGAAAAGGCTTCCTCGACGGAAAAGCGTTTTCCTCGGGAAGCACAGTGCTTACGCTCGGAGATCACGAGTTCATTCTCGCGCTCCCCTGCGGAAGAAGCGAGGTCGTTCACTTCTCCGTGAAATCAAAACTCACGGGAATCGAGTTTATTCATAGCTCGCGTGTCGTTGCCATCGGCGAGAGCATAACGCTCGGGGTCAGATATCTCCCCGAAAACTCTCCCGCCGTTCCGATCACGCTGAAATGCGATTCCGACGGAATCATCCTCGGCGAAAACGGACGGCTAAAGGCGCTCCGCGACGGCAGATACACCGTCACCGCCGAAGCGGTCACCGAATACGGAACCTTCAAGGCGGAATGCACCGTAACGGTTGTGAACACGCTCCTTTCCCCGAAAGAGGGAAGCGGACTCTCAATCGACCGCGACCGCGGATTCATCTTTGGCGTTGCGCCCGATACGACCGCAAATCAGCTCAGAAATCTATTTGACAACTCTCACGAGATTCAGATTGTCGATCGTGACGGCAGCTTCAAAAACGGGTTTGCCGGAACGGGAACGCGGGTACAGCTCCTCAAGAACGGCGTCGTAAGCGACGAGATGATTGTCGTAATCGTCGGTGATATCGACGGCGACGGGTTTATCAACGCGTTTGATATCTACTCGGTCGAGAGGATCCTCCGCGGCGCAACATCTTCGCCCGAAGCAATCGCCGCCTCCGACGTTGACAAAAACGGTTCTCTCGGAAACAACGACTACCGTATTCTGAAAACCATGCTCATCGGCAACGGCGACGTCAAGCTCGGTGAGCCGTCGCTCAACCTTTTCACCTACGCCTACGCCCAGACGGTCTCAAAGGTCAAAAACGGCGACTTCATCGATGTCGTTATATGCCTCGAAAGCTGTAAGAACCTGAAAGCACTCTCGGGTACGCTCGAGTACGGCGACGGACTTGATTTCGTAAGCGCAGAGATGATGGGTTGGAAATCGGAGGTTCAAAAGAACGGAAACAAGCTCAGCTTCTATGCCTACGATAACGACGGCGAGGGATGCAAGACCGCGTTCACGGCGGTGCTCAACCTCAAATTCCGCGTTACGGCGAACGAAAAGGAAAGCGTGAAGCTCTCAAGCGACGGTTTTTACGCCGTGTTTAACGACAGGTATCAAAAAATCGTTTTCAAGCCCGCGGACGTTCTCATCTCGAATCCGACTTATGACGGCTTTAATATCGAATTTTTCAACGCATATGCGTTTGAGTTCGACCCCGACGTTCATCATTACAGAACGACCGTCCCCCACAACAGCGCAATCGCGGATATTCTCGTCTCCTGCCCGACCGACGAATCCTTTACGATCAATTCTACCACTATCCCCGACGGAAACACGGTTGCTGTTCAGGTAACCTATACCGATAAAAACGGAAAAGAAAGCATCTACACGATTCAGGTCAAACGCGACAAAGAGCCGAGATTCGACTCGAACTGCCATCTTTCGGCACTCGAGGTCGAGGGATTCCGTCTCACGCCCGCGTTTAATCACAACATTCTTAACTACAGCATTTCCGTACCGTTCGGAACCGAGAAGATCAACGTCTACGCCGTGCCCGAAAACAAGACGGCGAAGGTCATCATCGGCGACACGGCGATAACAGGTACCGAAACCCTCATCCCGATAAGCGTGGGCGCGCCCGACGGCGAAACGCTCGTCTACACGATCGCCGTCACGCTTCTGCCCGAGGAGAACGACCCGTCGGAAGACGGGCTCATGAAAGCTAACCTCGTCGCGACGGTGCTGATTCTTGTTGCAGTCGCGTTGATGATTGCAAGCGTGATTCTGCTCACTTACGTTACCGAGAGAAAAAACAAGAAATAACGCAACAAAAAACGGGCTTCCTAAGAACGGTTTTCAATAAAGAAGACGGAATTTGGCGCACAAATTCCCTGCTTGTAACGGAATAAGAAAAACTACCCGAAAAAGAGCTTTTCATTTCTCTTCTTCGGGTAGTTATTTTTTGTCGATATATTGCTACGCAATTCGATATTTTTTCCTATCGGAAAAATCGATATATTTACTTCGTAAATTCGATATGATATAAATCCCTTCACGCCCCGCAGGGCATATCGTGCGTTTACGCATATCGAACGCCGAAGGCGTATATCGAAAATCCCGTCAGGGATTTATATCGCTGCATTGTGTTCCAAAGAACACAATGCTAATCGAGTCCGTTTTTTACGTTAATTTGAGTTTCTGCGCTTTTTGATGATTACTACAGCAACAAGCGAAATCAACACGAGGAGGGCAGGCACGATCAAAATCAATGCACCGCCGTCGTCTGTCTTTTCGTTTTCTTCTTTACAAACATCTTAGGAAGTATGATTTTCGGATTCATCTTTGGATTCGTCTTCGGATGCATCGGTAGATTCGTTTTCGGATTCGTCTTCGGAAACATCCTCGGAAATTTCATCTTCGTCGGAGATATCGCTGTCGGAAATATTGTCGTCCGATGTGTTATCAACGGAGGTGTCATTCGAAACGTCTTTAGACTCGTCTTTGGATTCTTCCTTAGATTCTTCCTTAGATTCATCTTTAGACTCCTCTTTCGATTCA
>JAZRRU010000077.1:0-40454 GCA_045651025.1 Eubacteriales bacterium | reverse complement strand
ACGAAGCCGGTCATCATAAAACTTTCCCCGAACGTTACCGATATCGTTTCGATTGCAAAGGCGTGTGAATCTGCGGGCGCAGAGGGTATCAGTCTTATAAACACGATGCTCGGTATGCGCATCGATCTCCGTACGAAAAAGCCGATAATCGCCAACAAAATGGGCGGTTTCTCGGGAAAAGCAATTTTCCCCGTAGCACTTCGTATGGTTTATCAGGTGTCTAACGCCGTTGATATCCCCGTCGTTGGTATGGGCGGTGTGAGCAGTGCGGAAGACGTTATCGAGATGATGCTTGCAGGCGCGACCGCTGTTGAAGTCGGCGCGGCAAACCTCGTCGATCCGTTCGTGTGCAAGAAGATCGTCGAGGATCTTCCTGCCGTTATGGAAAAATACAGAATTGAAAATCTTAAAGATATAATAGGAGTGGCAAAATAATGGGTAAGGATGTAATCATCGCCTGCGATTTTTCGAGCGCGGAACAGACTTTTGCGTTTCTCGATAAATTCACGGGTAAAAAACCGTTCGTAAAGATCGGTATGGAGCTTTTCTATGCCGAAGGACCTGCAATCGTCCGTGAGCTCAAAGCAAGAGGTCATAAAATATTCCTCGACCTCAAGCTTCACGATATCCCCAACACCGTAAAAAAATCGATGGCAGTGCTCTCGCGCCTCGACGTTGATATGACGAACCTTCACGCGGCAGGTACTGTCCGCATGATGCAGGGCGCGCTCGAGGGCTTGACCCGTCCCGACGGAACCCGTCCTCTCCTTATCGCTGTAACTCAGCTCACCTCCACCGATCAGGAAAGCATGGAGAACGACCTTCTCATCAAAGAACCGATCGATAAAGTCGTTATGCACTATGCAGAGAACGCAAAAAAAGCAGGACTTGACGGCGTAGTGTGCTCTCCTCTTGAAGCAGGTAAGGTTCACGATACCTGCGGAAAGGAATTCCTTACGGTTACCCCCGGTGTTCGCTTTGCAGACGGTGATATCGGCGACCAGAAGCGCGTTATGACTCCCGCTGAGGCAAAACGCATCGGCTCCGACTATATAGTTGTCGGAAGACCGATCACTGCGGCAGAAGACCCCGTTGCGGCTTACGAACGTTGCCTTGCCGAATTTGTTGATTAAGGAGAATAAAAATGCAAGCATATAAAAGAGAATTTATTGAATTTTTGCAGAACGCAGGTGTTTTGAAGTTCGGTGATTTCACCGCAAAAAGCGGAAGAAAGATTCCTTATTTCATCAACGCGTGCGATATAAAAACCGGCGACCAGATCGCAAAGCTCGGCGAATTTTACGCAAAAGCATATTTCGAAAAGATCGGTGAAAAACGCACCGTTCTTTACGGTCCTGCATACAAAGGCATTTCCATCGCTGTTTCTTCTTCGATAGCACTTTCGAAAGAGGGTCTCGACGTTCCTTTCTTCTTCAACCGTAAGGAAGCGAAGGACCACGGCGAGGGCGGCGTTTTCGTCGGCTACGTTCCGAAATCGGGCGAGGAAGTCGTCATCGTCGAAGACGTTATCACTGCAGGCACCGCAATCCGCGAAAGCATGGCTATCCTTTCGGGACTTGAGGGCGTAAAGGTTGCCGCAACCTTCGTTATGGTTGACAGAAAAGAAAAGGGCAAGACCGAAAAATCCGCTATGCAGGAAGTATCGGACGAATTCGGATTCCCCGTTTACTCGGTCGTTGACGTTTACGATATTATCGAATATCTCGAGGAAGACGAGTCGAACAGAGAAAACGTTGACCGTATCAAAAAATACCTCGAGGTAAACGGAGCAAAAATATGAGAAGCGTGATCGATATCCTCGACCTTTCCGTTGAGGAACTTGATGAACTCGTAAAAAAAGCGTGCGATATTATTGAAAATCCGAAGAAGTACAGCGAATGCTGTAAAGGCAAAAAACTCGCAACTCTCTTTTTCGAGCCGTCTACCCGTACCCGCTTGAGCTTTGAGGCGGCTATGCTCGAGCTCGGCGGAAGCGTGATCGGTTTTTCGGATGCGAGAAACACATCTGCTTCAAAAGGCGAGACGATTGCCGACACCGCACGTGTTGTCAACTGCTATGCTGATATAATCGCTATGCGTCATCCTCTCGAGGGCGCGCCCTACGTTGCGTCTCTTAACTCCGACGTTCCCGTTATCAACGCAGGCGACGGCGGTCACGCGCACCCGACTCAGACGCTCGCGGACCTCGTTACGATCTACCGCGAAAAGGGTCGATTCGATAACCTTACCGTCGGATTCTGCGGCGACTTGAAGTACGGACGCCCCGTTCATTCGCTTATTTCCGCCCTTTCGAGATATACGGGCATCAAGCTCGTTCTCATCTCTCCGAAGGAGCTGGAGCTTCCCGAGTATTTCAAAAAGAACGTGGTCGAGAAAAACGGTATGTCGTTTACGGAGACCGATTCTCTCGAATCGGCTATGCCTGAGCTTGATATACTCTATATGACCCGTATTCAGGAAGAACGCTTTGACGATCGTGCTGAGTACGAACGCTTGAAGGGATGCTATGTCCTTGATCCCGAAAAGCTCAAAACCGCAAAATCGGACATGATCATTCTCCATCCGCTTCCTCGTGTTGACGAGATCACCGTTGCTGTCGATGCCGATCCCCGCGCTTGCTATTTCAAGCAGGTCGCAAACGGCAAAAACGGAAGAAAAGCGTTGATCTTGAAGCTTCTCGAAGAAGCCGAAAATAACCCTGCGCGTGCTTGTGAGAATAGGGAAAAGGTAGAGATCGACCGTTGCCCGAACCACCGCTGCATCTCGAATTCCGAGAGGGAATTGAAGCCCTTGGCTGTGAAGACCTCGGATGACGGAGGCTTGCACTGTGCTTATTGCGAAGCGACGATCTGAAAACAGGATTTTTTCGAGAAAAACGAGCAGAAATGAGGCGTTTCTTCTTGACACAAAATCCGTGTTGTGATATACTTAAAAAGTCAATAAGGTTCTTTGCGACTGACGGAATTTTGTGGAGCACCACAGAGGAACAAAGAACTCGCCCTGCGTGGTTGTAGGGCCTCGGAAAATTCACTTTTCTGAGTATAAAAGCCGACCGTCTGGGCGCATTTGCTGTTAAGTAAGTGCGCCCTTTTATATTTTCATCCGAAATATCATCAACAGGAGTAAAAACCATGAAAAAAGTCGGAATAGTTATGGGAAGCGACAGCGACCTTCCTATCATCAAAAAAGCTACGGATATGCTCAAATCGTTCGATATCCCCTTTGAGGTTCACGTTTACTCTGCTCACAGAACGCCCGAGCAGGCGCGCGACTTCTCTGTGAATGCACGCAAGAACGGCTTCGGCGTTATTATCGCGGCGGCAGGTATGGCGGCTCACCTCGCGGGCGCTGTTGCGGCGAACACAACTCTCCCCGTTATCGGCTTGCCCTGCAAGGGTCCTGTTCTCGACGGAATGGATGCATTGCTTGCGACCGTTCAGATGCCGACGGGTATCCCCGTTGCTACCGTTGCAATAAACGGCGGTGCAAACGCGGCTCTCCTTGCGGCTCAGATTTTGGCGGTTGAGGACAAAGAACTTGCCGAAAAGCTCGACGCAAAACGCATCTCCGACGCAAACGCGGTTCTTGAAAAAGACGCGGCTATTCTCGAAAAACTTTAAAAATAAAAAATTCAACATAAATCAGGAGAATCAAAAATGAAACACGTTTATACCGGAAAAACCAAAGATGTATTCGCTCTCGACAACGGCAACTACCTTTTGAAATTCAAAGATGACTGCACCGGAAAAGACGGTGTGTTCGATCCGGGTGAAAACTCTGTCGGACTCACTATTGACGGCGTTGGTGACGTAAACCTCCGTATGTCGATCTATTTCTTCGAAAAAGTCAACGCAGCAGGCATCAAGACTCATTACATCAGCGCAGACCTCGAAAACACCACCATGGAAGTTCTTCCCGCAAAAGCGTTCGGCAAAGGACTTGAAGTTATCTGCCGTCACAAAGCTGTCGGTAGCTTCTACCGCCGTTACAGCGATTATATCGAAGAAGGCGCTGACCTTCCCGCTTACGTTGAAACGACCTTCAAGAACGACGAAAAGGGCGACCCCCTCGTTACGAAAGACGGTCTCGTTGATCTCGGCGTTATGACCGCTTCTCAGTATGATGACATCAAAGAAATGACTCAGAAGATCACGAAGATCGTTGCTGACGACCTTCTCGAAAAGGGCCTCGTTCTTTACGATATCAAGTTCGAGTTCGGCTATGATGCTGACGGCAACGTAATGCTCATCGACGAAATCGCTTCGGGCAATATGCGTGTTTACAAAAACGGCGAATATATCGACCCGATGACTCTCTCGGAGCTCTTCTTCGCATAAAAATATCAACCTAAATAGAAACAGAAAGCAAGGTTAAAAAATGGGCGCATTCTTCGGCGTAGTCTCAAAACACGACTGCTTGGCTGACGTATTCTTCGGCGTTGACTACCATTCCCACCTCGGCACCCGCCGTGCGGGCGTGGCGGCGTTCGATGGCGAAATCGGTCTCCAGCGTGTTATCCATAACATAGAAAACACACCGTTCAGAACAAAATTCGATCATATTTTGGGCGATATGAAAGGCAATTCGGCGATCGGATGTATCAGCGATGCCGAGCCTCAGCCGCTTCTTATCCGCTCCCGCTTGGGAACCTACGCGCTGTGCTTCGTTGGTGCGATAAATAACACCGACGAGCTCATCGAGAAGATTCTCGAAAGCGGAAATATTCATTTCGACGCGATGACGGGCGGCGCGGTCAATAATACCGAAATTATTGCCGCACTCATAAATCAAAAAAATGATTTCGTTGAGGGTATCCGTTACGCACAGGATCTTATCGTTGGCTCTGCATCGATCCTTGTTCTCCGTGACGGCGGTTCGCTTATCGTCGCGCGTGACAAGATGGGACGTATCCCTGTTAGCATCGGTAAGAGTGACGACGGCTACAGCGTTTCCTTTGAATCCTTCGCTTATGAAAAGCTCGGCTACGATACCGAACGTGAGCTCGGACCGGGCGAGATAGTCGAAGTGAACTGTGACGGTGTGACTCAGCTTGCTTCTCCCGGAAAAGAAATGAAAATCTGTGCGTTCCTTTGGTCGTATTACGGCTATTCAACCTCGGAATACGAGGGTGTGAACGTGGAGATGATGCGTTACCGCAACGGCGAGATAATGGCGGAAAATGATATCGCGTCCGGTAAGGATTTGAATATCGATTACGTCGGCGGCGTTCCCGACTCGGGTACACCTCACGCGATCGGCTATGCGAACAAGAGCCGTATCCCGTTTGCGCGTCCGTTCATCAAATATACGCCCACGTGGACGAGAAGCTTCATGACCTCGCGCCAGACCGAGCGTTGCAAGGTCGCAAAGATGAAGCAGATTCCGATTCACGATCTTATAACCGACAAAAATCTTCTCTTCGTGGACGACTCGATCGTTCGCGGAACCCAGTTGAAGGAAACCGTTGATTTCCTTTACGCAAACGGTGCAAAATCGGTACACATGCGTTCCGCGTGCCCGCCGATAATGTACGGTTGCAAATTTTTGAACTTCTCCCGTAACAAAAACGATATGGAACTTCTCGGCAGACGTATCATCATGGAACTCGAAGGCGAAGAGGGCTTTAACCATATCGAGGAATACAGCGATTCAAATACCGAGCGCGGAAAGCAATTCAGAAAACTCATCTCCGATAAACTCGGCTTTGCATCGATCGAATTTCAGTCCCTCGAAGGAATAATAAAAGCAATAGGACTTGACGAATCAAAGCTCTGTACCTATTGCTGGAACGGAAAGGAATAATTAATTATGCATAACGAATCAAGATCCGAGAGCTACGCAGCAGCAGGCGTTGATATCACCGCGGGCTACAAAGCTGTCGAACTTATGAAAAAACATATCGCACGCACCCGTAACGAAGGATGCCTCGACGACGTTGGCGGCTTCGGCGGATGCTTCGGTTTGAATATCGCGGGCATGGAAGAGCCCGTTCTCGTTTCGGGTACCGACGGTGTCGGCACGAAGCTCAAGCTCGCTATCCTTATGGACAAGCACGATACTATCGGTATCGACTGCGTTGCAATGTGCGTTAACGACGTTGTGTGCGTCGGCGCAAAACCGCTTTTCTTCCTCGACTACATCGCGTGCGGTAAGAACTATCCCGAAAAGATTGCCGAGCTTGTTGCAGGTGTTGCAGAGGGTTGCGTTCAGTCGGGCGCGGCACTCATCGGCGGTGAAACCGCTGGACATCCCGGTATGATGCCTGCTGAGGAATATGACCTTGCCGGCTTTACCGTTGGCGTTGTTGACAAGAAGAAGATCATCGATAACAAGAGAATGGCTGAGGGCGACGTTGTGATCGCACTTCCTTCGACCGGTATCCATTCGAACGGATTCTCTCTCTGCCGTAAGGTTTTCGATATCGATAACAACAATCCCGAGCTTTACAAGCCCAACGCGGACCTCGGCGGAAAAACGATTGCCGAAACCCTCCTCGTTCCCACGAAGATTTACGTAAAACCCGTTCTCGCTCTCCTCGAGCAGGTTGACGTAAAGGGTATTTCCCACATCACCGGCGGCGGCTTCTACGAAAACATCCCGAGAAGTATTCCCGACGGCTTGGGCGCAAAGATCGAAAAATCTTCCGTTCGTGTTCTTCCTATCTTTGACCTCATCGCAAAGACGGGCAACATCAGCGAGCGCGATATGTATAACACCTTCAACATGGGCGTTGGTATGAGCATCGTCGTTCCTGCGTCTGACGTTGAAAAAGCGATTTCTGTTCTCAAGGATAACGATATCGACGCTTACGTAATCGGCGAGATCGTTAAATCCGACGAGAAGATTGCTATTGTTTAATATCAAATAAAATCGAAAGGGAAGCAGTAATGTCCGATTCAAAGATAAAGATTGCCGTGCTCGTTTCGGGCGGCGGAACTAACCTTCAGGCGCTTATTGACGCTTGCAAAAGCGGAATCATAAAAAACGGCGCGATAAAACTTGTCATTTCGAACAACAAAGACGCGTTCGCGTTGAAGCGTGCCGAAAATGCAGGCATAAAAACCGAGACCGTCTTGAAAAAAGAATTGGGAAGCGCGGAAGCGTTTGAAGCGAGAATCAAATCACTGCTTTCCGAAAACGAAATCGATATCATCGTTCTTGCGGGCTTTATGTCCATTTTGAGTGAGGATTTCACGAAATCCTACCCGAAGCGTATCATCAACGTTCATCCGTCCTTGATTCCGTCCTTCTGCGGAAAGGGCTTTTACGGACTCCGCGTTCACGAAGCCGCGCTTGAATATGGCGTTAAGGTTACGGGCGCAACGGTCCATTTCGTGAACGAGATTCCCGACGGCGGCGAAATAATTATGCAGAAAGCCGTCGCTATCCGAAAGAACGATACCCCCGAAACGCTCCAGAAAAGAGTTATGGAGCAGGCAGAATGGAAGATTCTTCCTTCCGCTGTCGAAAAAGTTTGTTATACCCTGAAAAAAGAAAGATAATAGGTGGAAATTATGGCATTGTACGATCTCAAAACACTTTTAAGTGAAAATTCCTACCCCGGCAGAGGTATCGTTATCGGTAAATCTGCTGACGGTAAAAATGCGATGATCGCATATTTCATTATGGGCAGAAGCGCAAACTCCCGCAACCGCATCTTCGAAAGCTTCGACGGCGGTATGCGTACGAAAGCGTTTGACGAATCGAAGCTCGAGGATCCGAGCTTGATCATTTACAACCCTTATCTCAAATTCGGTAACAGCGATATCATCACGAACGGCGACCAGACGAACACCGTTTATGATTTTCTCGTTGACGGAAAGGGATTTGAGGACGCGCTTTATACCCGCGAGTTTGAGCCCGATGCTCCCAACTTCACCCCCAGAATTTCGGGTATCGTAAACTATAATTTCACCGAAAATAACTTCTCCTACAAGCTTTCTATCCTGAAGAGCGCAAACGGCAGACCTGACGTTTGCAATCGCTTCTTCTATAACTATCTCCCCGAAAACGGTATCGGCCATTTCATTCATACCTACAAATGCGACGGCAACCCGATTCCGTCCTTCTATGGCGAGCCCGAGGAAGTAACTCTCCCGAACACAGCAGAGGAATTGGCGGATCTCGTATGGTCGAACCTCAACGAAGATAACAAAGTTTCTCTCTTCGTCCGCGCTGTACCGCTTGACGGAAGCAACCCCACCGATATCATCATCAACAAGAATAACTAAGAGGAACAAAAATGAAAGAATTTGAACTTAAATACGGTTGTAACCCCAACCAGAAACCCTCGAAGATATATATGCACGACGGAAGCGATCTCCCGATCGAGATTCTCAACGGCAGACCCGGTTATATCAACTTCCTCGATGCGTTCAACTCTTGGCAGCTCGTAAAAGAACTCAAAGAAGCTCTCGGCCTTCCTGCCGTAACCTCCTTCAAGCACGTTAGCCCGACCTCCGCTGCTGTCGGCGTTCCTCTTTCCGCAAAGCTCAAAAAAGCATGCTTCGTTGACGATATCGAAGGACTTGACGATTCTCCCTTGGCTTGCGCTTACGCTCGCGCAAGAGGTACTGACACAATGTGCTCCTTTGGCGACTGGGTTGCTCTTTCCGACGTTTGCGACGTCACGACCGCAAAAATGATTGCTCGTGAAGTTTCCGACGGTATCATCGCCCCCGGTTATGAACCCGAAGCACTTGAAATTTTGAAAGCAAAACGCAAAGGTACTTACAACGTCGTTAAGATCGACGAGAACTACGTTCCTGCCGAGGCAGAACGCAAGCAGGTATTTGGCATTACGTTCGAGCAGGGAAGAAATAACTTTGTTATCAACAAAGAGCTTCTCTCGAACATCGTCACCGAAAACAAAGACCTTCCCGAAAGTGCGATCCGTGACCTTGTAATTGCACTTATCACTCTCAAATATACTCAGTCGAACTCGGTCTGCTATGCCGTTGACGGTCAGGCAATCGGTGTCGGTGCAGGCCAGCAGTCCCGTATCCATTGCACCCGCTTGGCAGGTACGAAGGCGGATACTTGGTTCTTGCGTCAGCACGAAAAAGTGTTGAACCTTCCTTTTCGCTCCGATATCGGCAGACCCGATAGAGATAACGTCATCGACGGTTATATCAACAAGAACGAAGAATACGTTTGCGCTGACGGTATCTGGGAAAAGTATTTCACCGAAAAGCCCGAACCCCTTACCGACAAAGAAATCAGAGAATATCTCGATTCTGTCGATAACGTTGCTCTCGGCTCGGATGCGTTCTTCCCGTTCTTTGATAACATCGAACGCGCTCACAAGAGCGGTGTAAAATATATCGCTGAGCCGGGCGGATCGATCCGTGACGATGCGGTTATCGATTGCTGTAACAAATACAACATGACGATGGTGTTCACAGGAATGCGTCTGTTCCACCATTAATTTCGGAGGTAAAATGAAAATACTTGTTGTCGGTGGCGGCGGCAGAGAACACGCCATCATCAAAAAAATAAAAGAAAACCCCGATGTAGAAAAAATATATGCACTTCCCGGCAACGGCGGCATCGCACGTGACGCAGAGTGTGTTGATATCGGCGCAAAGGATATCGACGCAATAACCGCTTTTGCCGTTGAAAATAAAATTGACTATGCGATCGTCGCTCCCGGCGATCCGCTTGTGCTCGGTTGCGTTGACGCTCTTGAAGCGAAGGGTATTCCTTGCTTCGGTCCCCGCGCAAACGCGGCAATAATCGAAGGAAGCAAAGTCTTTTCGAAAGAATTGATGAAAAAATACGGCATTCCCACCGCGGCTTGCGAGGTTTTTGATAACGTCGATGCAGCGCTCGAATACGTTGCAACCGCTCCGATCCCCACGGTCATCAAAGCCGACGGTCTCGCGCTCGGCAAAGGCGTAATCATCGCCTTCACCCGTGAAGAAGCTGTCGACGCAGTAAAATCGATGATGTGCGACAAAGCGTTTGGCAAGAGCGGTGATAGAATCGTTATCGAGGAATTCCTCGAGGGACCCGAGGTTTCGGTTCTCTCCTTTACCGACGGAAAGACTGTCGTTCCGATGATCTCATCTATGGACCACAAGCGTATCGGCGACGGCGACACCGGCTTGAATACCGGCGGTATGGGCACGATCGCCCCCAACCCTTATTACACTTCTTCCGTTGCGGCTGAATGTATGGAGAAAATCTTCCTTCCGACCGTGAACGCAATGAACTCCGAGGGCCGTCCCTTCAAAGGATGCTTGTACTTCGGACTTATGCTCACAAAAGACGGACCGAAGGTTATCGAGTATAACTGCCGTTTCGGCGACCCCGAAACTCAGGTTGTTCTCCCGCTTTTGAAGTCTGACCTTTTGACCGTTATGCAGGCAGTAACGAACGAAACGCTTTCCGAAACCGAGGTTGAATTCAGCAACGAAAACGCTTGCTGTGTAATCATGGCTTCGAAGGGTTACCCCGAAAGCTACGGAAAGGGCTTCCCGATCTCGATTCCCGACGAGACGATCGATAACGTCTACGTTGCGGGCGGTGCGCTCAAAAACGGCGAACTCGTTACCTCGGGCGGCAGAGTTTTGGGTGTAACTGCGGTTGCAAAAACGCTTCCCGAAGCGATCGATGCGTCCTATAAGCTTGTTGAAACTATAAAATTCGAAAATTCTTACATTCGCCGCGATATCGGCGCCCGTGCGTTGAAAGCACCGGAGGTGAACTAATGGTATACAGAGTATTTGTTGAAAAGAAAAAAGAACTCGCGCTTGAAGCGAAATCGCTTCTTACCGATGCGCGTACCCTTCTCGGAATCGAATCTTTGACCGATGTCCGCCTTTTTAACCGCTACGATGCGGAAAATATCTCGGAAGAACTCTTCGAGTATTCGAAAAAGACGGTTTTCTCCGAGCCCCAGCTTGACATCGTTTCGGAAGATATCGACTTTATTTCCGACGCTGTCGTTTTTGCGGTTGAATATCTCCCCGGTCAGTTCGATCAGCGCGCTGACTCCGCGGCTCAGTGTATTCAGATAATCTCTCAGGGCGACCGTCCTGTTATCAAAACCGCAAGAGTTTACGCTCTTTACGGAAACCTTTCCGATGCGGAAGTTGCCGCAATCAAAAAATACGTTATCAACCCCGTTGAATCCCGTGAGGCAACTCTCGAAAAACCCGAAACGCTTGCTACCGAGTACGTAATCCCGACGACCGTTCGCACTCTTGACGGATTCATCAAGCTCGATCATGCAGGTCTCGAAGCATTCATCAAAGAATTCGGTCTTGCTATGGATATCGACGATATCACATTCTGCCAGAAGTATTTCATCGAAGAACAGCGTGACCCGACGATCACCGAAATCAGAATGATCGATACTTATTGGTCTGACCATTGCCGTCACACTACCTTCCAGACGGTTATCGATAACGTTACCTTCGAAGACGCGCTTTTGAAAGAAGCGTACGATAAATATATCGAAACCCGCAAAGAACTCGGCAGAACGAAACCCGTCTGCCTTATGGATATCGCGACTCTTGCCGTAAGATATCTCAAAAAGAACGGCAAGCTTGACAAACTCGATGAGTCCGAAGAAATCAACGCTTGTACCGTAAAACTCGATATCGAGGTTGACGGTGTTACCGAGCCGTGGCTTCTCCTCTTCAAGAACGAAACTCACAACCACCCGACAGAGATCGAGCCCTTCGGCGGCGCGGCTACCTGTATCGGCGGTGCGATTCGTGACCCCCTTTCGGGTAGATCGTACGTTTACGGCGCGATGCGCGTTACGGGCGCGGCAGACCCCTTGAAGCCCGTTTCCGAGACGATAAAAGGCAAGCTTCCTCAGCGTAAGATCGTTACTACCGCTGCGGCGGGCTATTCCTCCTACGGTAACCAGATCGGTCTTGCAACCGGTATCGTTGACGAGATTTATCACCCCGGCTATGCCGCAAAACGTATGGAAATCGGTGCGGTTATCGCTGCCGCTCCTGCAGAAAACGTCCGTCGTGAACGTCCCGAAGCAGGCGACGCTATTATCCTTCTCGGCGGTGCAACCGGCAGAGACGGTTGCGGCGGTGCAACCGGTTCTTCGAAGTCTCACACCTCGAAATCTCTCGAAACCTGCGGTGCAGAGGTTCAGAAGGGTAACGCTCCCGAGGAACGTAAGCTCCAGCGCCTCTTCCGTAACGCTGAGGCAAGCCGTCTCATAAAACGCTGTAACGACTTCGGCGCAGGCGGTGTTTCGGTTGCGATCGGCGAACTTGCCGACGGTCTCGTTATCGACCTTAACGCAGTTCCGAAGAAATACGAGGGCCTTGACGGAACCGAGCTCGCAATAAGCGAATCGCAGGAACGTATGGCTGTCGTTGTTGAAGCAAAAGACGTTGAACGCTTCCTTGAACTTGCTTACACCGAAAACTTGAGTGCGGTTCAGGTTGCAACCGTTCAGGCAGAACCCCGTCTCGTTATGAACTGGAACGGCAATAAGATCGTTGATATCAGCCGTGAGTTCCTCAACTCGAACGGCGCTGATAAGCATATCGAGATCGAAACCGCCCTCGCTTCCATTTCCGAAAAAACCGTTTCCGGTACGTTTACCGAAAATTATAAAAACCTCGCATCCGACCTCAACGTTTGCTCAAAACGCGGTCTTTCCGAACGCTTCGACTCTACGATCGGTGCAGGCACCGTTCTTATGCCCTTCGGCGGTAAGTTCCAGCACACCCCGATTCAGGCGATGGTTCAGAAGATTTCCGTCGAGAATAAGCATACCGATAACTGCTCGTTCATGTCTTGGGGCTATAACCCCTTCATCACCGAGCAGAGCCCCTTCCACGGCGCTTATCTCGCTGTTGTTGAATCTGTTGCAAAGCTCATCGCAACCGGCGCGGAATTCAAAGACGTTTACTTGACGTTCCAGGAATATTTCGAACGCCTCGGCAAGGATGCAAAACGCTGGGGCAAGCCCATGAGCGCACTCCTCGGCGCGTTCAGAGCGCAGATGGAACTCGGAATCGGTTCTATCGGCGGTAAAGACTCTATGAGCGGCTCGTTCGAAGACCTCGACGTACCCCCGACTCTCGTTTCCTTCGCCGTAACGGCAGGGAAGACCGATGACGTCGTTTCTCCCGAGTTCAAGAAAGCAGGAAATAAAGTTATTATGCTTTCTCCCGAATTCGGCTCCGATAAACTCCCGAAGGCAGAATCTCTCATAGCAACCTTCAACAAAGTCACCGAGCTTTTGAGAAGCGGAAAAGCAGTTTCCTGCTACACTCTCGGTATCGGCGGTGTTGCTGAGGCAGTAATGAAGATGTGCTTCGGTAATATGCTCGGCTTCACTTATTCCGACGAGCTTTCTCTCAACGAGCTCTTCGGCTATAACTACGGCTCGTTCATCCTCGAAGTTACCGAATGTGTCGGCTGCGGCAAGCTTATCGGTGAAGTTACCGATAACGGCATCATCGCAAAGGGCGACGAAAAGATTTGTCTTAACGAGATCCTCGGCGTTTATGAAGATAAACTCGAAAGCGTTTATTCCTGCAATATCGCCGACAGCGCATCCGATATCCCGACCTTTAACTATGAAGCGGCTGAGCGCGTATCTCCGAGAATCAAATCCGCAAAACCGAAGGTTCTTATCCCTGCATTCCCCGGTACGAACTGTGAGTTCGACTCTGCAAAAGCGGTTCGCGATGCAGGTGCAGAACCTGAAATAATTGTTATAAACAACCTCTCCGCATCGGGCATCCGTGAAAGCGTTGAGAGATTTGCAAACGAGCTCAGAACCGCGCAGATGATCTTCATCCCCGGCGGCTTCTCGGGCGGTGACGAACCCGACGGAAGCGGTAAGTTCATAACCGCATTCTTCCGTAACGCGGAGATCAAAGACGGCGTTGCCGACCTTCTCGAAAACCGCGACGGCTTGATGTGCGGTATCTGTAACGGCTTCCAGGCACTCATCAAGCTCGGATTGGTTCCTTACGGAAAGATCATCGACACCGATGAGTCCTGCCCGACTCTTACCTTCAACACGATCTCCCGCCACCAGTCGAGAATCGTTCGTACCCGTGTCGCATCGAACAAGTCTCCTTGGCTTGCTCTCACCAATGTCGGTGACGTTTATAACGTTCCGATATCTCACGGTGAAGGACGCTTCCTCGCAAGCGAAGAGCTTATCAAAGAACTTGCTGCAAACGGCCAAATCGCTACCCAGTACGTTGATCTTGACGGAGTTGCTTCGGGCGATGTTCATTACAACCCGAACGGCTCTATGTGCGCTATCGAAGGTATCACCTCTCCCGACGGCAGAGTCTTCGGTAAGATGGGCCATAGCGAACGTATCGGCTCGGGACTTTACAAGAATGTCCCCGGCGAATATGACATAAAGATGTTCGAGGCGGCTGTACGTTATTTTAAATAATCAGGAGTGACAGAAATGCAATATAAAACCGATATCGAAATCGCTCAAAGCTGCAAAATGAGACCGATTCAAGAAATCGCTTCCATTGCGCACGTTGACGAAAAATATCTCGAACAATACGGTAAATATAAAGCGAAGATCGATCTTTCGCTCTTGAAGGAAACGAAAAAAGAAGACGGAAAACTCGTCCTCGTGACCGCGATAACCCCGACGCCTGCGGGCGAAGGGAAGACGACGACTACGATCGGACTTGCCGATGGCTTGGGGCGCATCGGCAAGGACGTTACCGTTGCTCTGCGCGAACCGTCCCTCGGTCCCGTTTTCGGTGTAAAAGGCGGTGCGGCAGGCGGCGGCTATGCGCAGGTCGTTCCCATGGAGGATATCAACCTTCACTTCACGGGTGACTTCCATGCAATAGGCGCGGCAAATAACCTTCTCGCGGCAATGCTCGATAACCATATCAAACAGGGCAACGAGCTCAACATCGACCCCCGTCGCATCACGTGGAAGCGTTGCGTTGATATGAACGACCGCCAGCTTCGTTTTATCGTTGACGGTATGGGCGGTGTTGCGAACGGCGTCCCGCGTGAAGACGGCTTTGATATCACCGTAGCATCCGAAATTATGGCAGTCCTCTGCCTTTCGGACTCGTTGACCGATCTCAAAAACCGACTTTCGAATATCATCGTTGGCTATACCTACAACGACGAACCCGTAACCTGCGGTGAGCTGAAAGCGGCTGGCGCGATGACCGCGCTTTTGAAAGACGCTTTGAAACCGAACCTTGTTCAGACTCTCGAGGGTACGCCTGCTTTCGTTCACGGCGGTCCCTTCGCGAATATTGCTCACGGCTGTAACTCGGTTATGGCTACGAAGATGGCGCTCAAGATGGGCGATTACGCAATTACCGAGGCGGGCTTCGGCGCTGATCTCGGCGCTGAAAAATTCCTTGATATCAAGTGCCGTGCCGCGGGCTTGACTCCCGACGCGGTCGTTATGGTTGCAACCGTACGTGCGTTGAAAATGCACGGCGGTCTTGCGAAGAACGAACTCGCAACCGAGGATATCTCCGCGCTCGAACGCGGAATCCCGAACCTTCTCCGCCACGTTTCGAATATAAAGAACGTTTACAAGCTTCCCTGCGTGGTTGCAGTAAACCGTTTCCCGACCGATACCGATAAAGAAATCGAATTCATCATCGAAAAATGCCGTGAACTCGGTGTTAATACCGTTCTCTCGACCGTCTGGGCAGACGGCGGAAAGGGCGGGGAAGAGCTCGCACGCGAGGTCGTACGCCTCTGCGAAGAGGAAAAAGGAGATTTCACCTTCTCCTATGAGTCCGATTGCTCGATCGAGGAAAAGATCGATTCTGTTGTAAAAAAGGTTTACGGCGGCGACGGAATTATTTTGACTCCCTCCGCAAAAAAGCAGATCGAGAAGCTCGAGTCCCTCGGATTCGGAAAATGCCCCGTTTGTATCGCAAAAACGCAGTATAGCTTTTCCGACGATCCGAAAAAGCTCGGTGCGCCCGAAAACTTCAAGATCACCGTCAAAAACGTGAAGATCTCTGCAGGTGCCGGATTTATCGTAGTCCTTACGGGCGACATCCTTACGATGCCCGGACTCCCGAAGGTTCCTGCCGCTGAGCGTATTGACGTCGGCGAAGACGGAGTCATTACCGGACTTTTCTAAAAAATAATATTTTAAAACAAAAAGCTGTTACAGTACAAAAACTGCGACAGCTTTTTTCTTTTTTAAGTTTATCGTTAATTAAAATAAAACAACGAATTTCAGCGTCACTTTACACATAAAATCGAAATATCAAAAAAAATTCTCGCAATCGCCGAAATGGAAGAAAACATTATTCTCCCACAATCGATGCTTTGCTTTTAAAATTCTTATCTCTCGCGAAAATACGGAGAAGCGAACGCACGTTCGTTGACATAATTACAAAAAATTTCACACCGTTCACGACTTTTCGACCTCCCGAAAAGTCGAAAACCGTTGCAATGCAAAGGAAAATGTCGTGGTCATAATGACGAAAGGGTATTCATAATCAATTTAAATAGTTTTCCCTAACTATTGCAATTTTTATAGCCAAAGAGTATAATGAGTGCATATTAGAGGCGGAAAGTGGAGTGTAGTGGAGCAAAAGTCCACAAAGACACGAAAAGCACGCTTGAAGAAAGGGGAAAACGACGATGTTCATAGGCGAGTATAGACATAACATCGACTCAAAAGGTCGTCTGTTTATCCCCGCAAAATTCCGTGAAAAGATCGGCGAGGAATTTGTATTTTCTCGCGGACTTGACAAATGCGTCTGCATTTACCCCGTTGAAGAATGGGAACGCTTTACCGCAAAGCTCGAAGAGCTTTCCTTTGCGAGAGACCGTCACATTCGCCGTTTCTTTTTTTCCGGTGCTTCTGACGGCACGATCGATTCGCAGGGAAGAGTAACCCTTTCCCAGATCTATCGCGAATTTGCATCTCTCGAAAAAGAAGTAGTTATCGTCGGTAACAGCACACACCTTGAACTTTGGTCCGCTGCCGAATGGGATAACGAACAGCAGAATATCGGCAACGAAGACGTTGCTCAAAAACTCGAAACGATAGGTTTCTGATTATGGAATTTTCTCATATATCCGTTCTCCTTAACGAAACAGTCGATGCACTTGACGTGAAGCCCGACGGCGTTTACGTTGACTGTACCCTCGGCGGTGCAGGGCATACGTCCTTGATACTCTCAAAGCTCGGTGAAAACGGCAGAGTTAACGGTATCGACCGCGATGACGATGCGCTTGCAAACGCAAAAGAGAAAATCAACGACCCTCGCTTGATAACCGTCAAGGAAAACTTCGAGAATATCGCTTCTGCGGTCGAATCCGCGGGCTTTGACCGCGTTGACGGCATACTCATGGACCTCGGCGTTTCGTCACATCAGCTTGACGTTGCCGAACGCGGATTTTCCTACATAAAAGATGCACCGCTTGATATGCGTATGGACAGGACCGCACCGCTTACCGCATACGAGGTTGTCAACACATACAGCGAACGCGAGCTTGCGCGCATCCTCAAGGAATACGGAGAAGAACGCTTCGCATCAAAAATTGCGTATAAAATATGCACAAAGCGTAACGATTCCCCGATAAAAACGACTCTTGAACTTGCAGAGGTTATCACTTCAGCGATTCCTCAGAAAAACCGCTTCGAAGGCGGTAACCCCGCAAAAAGAAGCTTTCAGGCAATACGAATTGAGGTCAACTCCGAGCTCGAGGCGATCCCGAAGGCAATCAACGCGGGATCGGAACTTCTGAACGTCGGCGGAAGAATGGCGATAATCACGTTCCATTCCTTGGAGGACCGACTTGTAAAAACCGCGTTCCAAAAGCTCGAGCGTCCCTGTACCTGCCCGTCCGACTTTCCCGTTTGCGTTTGCGGAAAGAAGCAGGCGGTGAAGATTTTGACGAAAAAACCGATCCTTCCGACCGAGGAAGAACTTGAAAACAACAGCAGATCGCACAGCGCAAAATTGCGTGTTTGCGAAAAAGTATAAAAAGATGGAAGAAAGGCGAAAATGATGAACGAAATGCGAAATAATGCGAATTGTGTTACAACCGTAAAGAAAAACTCGCAACCTGTCGTAAAAAAGGCAAAAAGACCTGCCGCAAAGCAGAAAAACCTTCATGCAGTTCGTGCACCTCAGGTCATCAGCATCAAGAAAAAAGACAAAGCGCCTTTCCCTTGGTCTGTCGTTGCATGCGCAGTAATCATGACCGCGCTTTTCCTCTTTATGATGATGAACTATGCTGAGGTTGACAAATACCGCAGCGAAATCGCGGGACTTAACAGCCAGCTCACGAAGCTCGAAAAAGAACAGGCGGACCTAAAGGTAACTCTTTCCAATAAGTATGACCTCACTGATATCGAGCGTTATGCGTCCGAAAATCTCGGTATGACGAAAAACGTTCCCGAAAGCAACGTTCACATCATCACGACCGAGCAACATGACAAGACCGAAATGCATAAATATGACGACGGTGAAGAGGGCGGCTTCGGCTTCTTGCTCACAGGTCTCGGCGAAGTTATCAGAGACTTTATGGGTGACTGAAGATAGTACATTTTTGCATAAAAGTCATTAATTTTATACTTCGGAATATATCTATATAACGGGTAAAGCGATAATTTTCGCTTTACCCATTCCTGCTATCAAAAGGAGATTAATTTATGGCAGCCCAAACCAAAAAATATACCCCGTCGGGAATAGGGCGTGTAATCGCATCGCGCGGCAAGAGTGCACTGATACTCATTTTGGTATTTATGTTTCTGCTTTGCGTCAGATTTGCCTATCTCCAGATATTCGACCCGAAGGACTACAGAACGCAGGCACTCGATCAGTATACGAGCTCTGTAACGATCCCCGCAAAACGAGGCGCAATCTACGCAAACGACGGCACGACCGAGCTTGCGGTAAGCGCAACCGTCTATAACTGCTTTATCTCTCCGTTTGATATCGAGGACGAAGCTCAGCTTAATTCTATCGCAGACGGACTCTCAAGGATACTCTCCATAGATCGCGAGGAGATTATCCAAAAGGGGAACAAGAAAAAATCGAAATATCAGATAATCAAAAAATTCCTCACCGAAACCGAAGAACAGGCAGTCCGTGCATTCGTTTCGGAAAATAAATTCACCGGAAAGATCAACCTCGAGGAAACGACAAAACGCTATTATCGTTACGGAAGCTTCGCGGCTCATCTCCTCGGATTTACCGGTTCTGACAACCAGGGTCTTTCGGGAATCGAGTCCACTTACGACGAGTATCTCGCGGGCATTGACGGAAAATCCGTAAAAGCCGCCGATGCATACGGAAACGAGCTCGACTCGGGCGTTGGCTCTACGTATATTCCCGCAACCGATGGTATGAGCGTCGTAACTACGATCGACTGGGCAATTCAGAACACCGTCGAAAAGTATATCCGTCAGGCGTACGAGGAGCATAAACCCAACGGCAGAGTCCAGTGTATCGTAATGGACGTAAACAACGGCGAGTTGCTTGCATCTGCAATTTATCCGTCGTTCGACTTGAATAATTACAACCAGCTCTCCGACCTTTATCAGAATAAATACGATCTTTTCATAGGAACCGAAGAAGAACGCTCTGCTTACAGAACGAAGCTTCTCTACGAGATGTGGAACAACACAAACGCATCCCAAACCTATGAGCCCGGCTCGACCTTTAAGATCATAACCGCGGCCGTCGCGCTCGAGGAAGGTACGGTAAGTTATGAGAACACGACCTTCAAATGCTCGGGTGTGTATACCGTTGCAGGCACGAGAATCCATTGTCACAAAACGATCGGTCACGGAACCCAGTCGTTCAGCGAAGCGTTCGTAAACTCCTGTAACCCTGCATTTATTCAGATCGGCGCATCGATCGGAACGAAAACATTCAAGAAGTATTTTGACGAGTTTGGCTATACTCAGTTGACAGGAACCGACGTCGTCGGTGAAGCAAACTCGATCTATTACGGAACGACGGGCGCGCAGTTCGAGTCTCTCGAGCTTGCGGTCTATTCTTTCGGCCAGACCTTCAAGGTAACTCCGATTCAGCACATCCGTGCCGTTTCTTCCGTTGCAAACGGCGGCTACCTCGTAGTTCCTCACGCTGTTAAATCGCTCGTGGATAATGACGGCAACGTAGTAAAAACCTTTGAATATGAAAATTCACGTCAGGTGATTTCAAATGATACCTGTAATAAAATTATCACTTCACTCACAAATTCAACAAAAAACGCAAGCGTCTCCGGCTATAATATCGTTTCAAAAACAGGAACGTCGGAAAAACGAGACACCGTCCGAGAGGATGACTATATCAGCTCGTGCGTGTCTTTCGCTCCTGCCGAAGACCCTAAAATTGCAGTCCTTGTCCTCGTCGACGATCCGACTGCGGGCAAGCATTTCGGTTCGGCTGTAGCCGCGCCGGTAGTTGCAAACATTCTCGGCGAAACACTCCCGCACCTCGGCATAAGCCCGAATACGGACAAAGAGACTACCGTTGCTGTTTCGGAATACCGAAATCAGGCGCTTTCGACCGCGAAGCAGAAGATCGAAAAGCTTGGACTCAAATGTGTCGTACGCGGAAGCGGCGATAAGGTTATCGAACAGCTTCCCTCGGCAGGAACGGTTATTTCCTCCGACGGTGTTATTATCCTTTACACCGAGGGCGCAACACCCGAGGTTAACGTTAAGGTTCCGAACGTTCTTAATAACTCGCCCTCAAAGGCGATTAAAGCAATTCTCAACAGCAACCTTAACGTTTCGATAAAGGGTATTTTCAACAACGATTTAACAAATTGCCGCGTTATATCACAGTCGATCAAAGGCGGCGAAACCGTTCTCCCCGGTACCGTAATCGAACTTGAATTTTTGTATGAGGAAGCAATAGAATAATGAAAATGACTCTCGCGTATATCGCGTCTGCCGTGGGCGGAAAGCTCTCCCCGACAACCGATGCCGAATATGTTGTTGACGGTTTTTACAGCGACAGCCGTACTCCGTCGGAATCAAAACTTTTCCTCGCGCTTGTCGGCGAACGCGTTGACGGAAACACGTTCGTCCCCGATCTGCTGAAAAACGGTCATAGCGCGATTATGGATAATTCGGAATATATGCCCGATTACGGAAACTGCATCCTCGTTGACGACGTAAGAGACGCGCTCCAAAAGCTTGCGCGCCATTACCGAAAAAACGAGTTGACCCACACCTCCGTCGTGGGCATAACCGGCTCCGTCGGAAAAACGACAACGAAGGATATGGTTGCACTTGCACTGTCCTCCTGCGTTTCGGTGCACAAGACGGTAGGGAACTCAAACAGCCAGATCGGACTTCCTCAAACCGTTCTTGCGACCGGCTCCGATATCGAATGTGCCGTTTGGGAGCTCGGAATGAGTATGCCTGACGAGATGGAACGCATCAGCAGATGCGCCGAGCCCGATATTTCAATAGTAACGAACATCGGATATTCCCACCTTGAAAACCTCGGCTCGCGAGAAGCGATACGAGACGAGAAACTGAAAATAGCAAAATTCTCAAAAAAAGATTCGGTTCTTTTGCTCAACGGCGACGAACCTTTGCTTCGCGATATTGATTTTGGAGATAAAAAGGTATATTATATATCTTGTGATGATTCTGAAAATAACGATTGCTTCGCGAAGAATGTTTCAGAGACCGAAAACGGAGTCGAGTTCGTTGCTTCGGTGTTCGGAAAAGAAGTCTCGGCGTTCGTTCCCGCGAGAGGAAAGCATTTTGTGTTGAACTCGCTTTTCGCGCTCGCAACTGCATCTTTACTTGGTTGTGATCTCAAAAAGTGCGCGGATGCGCTCTCGAATTACGAAAGCGACGGAAGACGTCAGCACGTGTTCGAAAAAGACGGCCATACCGTTATTTCCGATTGCTATAACGCTTCTCCCGAGTCTATGAGAGCCGCACTCTCGGTTCTCTCGACCTACAAGAAGGGAAGACGTATCGCCGTTTTGGGTGATATGCTCGAGCTCGGAAAGGATACCGTTCTTCTGCACGCACAGCTCGGCGAATCCGTGCGTAACAGCGCCGATGTGCTTGTTACTTACGGCGAATTGTCGAAAAATATCGCGCGTTCTTCAAATATGCCCGAGACCTATTCGTTCGGTAAAGAAGAACGCGATGAATTGAAAAACTTTCTCGAATCATTTCTGGAAAAAGACGATACCGTGCTTTACAAAGCAAGTAACGGTATGAAACTTTCGGATATTATAGTATAACGGTTAAAAAAGGAGAAAACGATGAATTTATATACTGTTTTTGCCGTTGTTGCGGCTGTTGGATTTGTTCTCGGCGCAATACTCTACAAAATTTTTATTCCGCTTCTCCGAAAAGTAAAATTAGGTCAGAAGATCCTCGAGATCGGACCGTCATGGCATAAGTCGAAAGAGGGAACTCCGAACCTCGGCGGCGTAATATTCATTATCGCCTGCCTCGTTGCTTTCGGAATCGGCTTGATTTTCCTCGACCTCGGTGAAAAAACGATCGACGTGATCCTCGTTCTCGCTCTTGCACTTTCGCAGGGTCTTATCGGCTTCGTGGACGACTACGTAAAGCTCTTCAAAAAGCGCAACAAAGGGCTCAGCGCGTCTCAAAAGATGATTCTTCAGTTTGTGACGTCCGCGGGTTATCTCGCTTTCCGCGGCTATTTCGGCGCAGATACCGTTATCGAATTCCCTTGGGGCAGCAACGTTGACTTCGGTATTTTCTATTATATCGTGATGCTCTTGGTTATCGTTTATGTAATCAACTGCGCGAACCTTACCGACGGCATCGACGGCCTTGCGGGAAGCATCGCTTTGATAATAACCGCAATGTTCTTCCTCTATGGATTGAATTTCGAGCTTCTCGAATTTTCTTTGACCGCATGTGCGCTCTTCGGCGCGTTGCTCGCTTTCCTTGTGTTCAACTTCCACCCTGCAAAGATATTTATGGGTGACACGGGCTCGCTCTTCCTCGGCGGCTTTATCGTCGGTCTCGCGATGATGACGGGGAACGAATTTATCCTTCTCCCCGTGAGCGTTATCTGGGTTATCGAGGGCTTGTCCGTCGTGCTTCAGGTCGGCTCCTTCAAATTGACGGGAAAACGTATCTTCAAAATGAGCCCGATACATCACCATTTCGAAAAATGCGATTGGTCCGAGGTAAAGATAGTTGCTGTCTTTTCCGCAGTAACCGTAATTTTCTCGACTCTTGCTTATTATCTCTTGATCAAATAACAAAGGATTGTTTTCATGGCTTCTACTAACCTACAAAAAGCAAAAACCGCGTCACCTGCTCCGAAAAGAAAGAGCAGACCGACCGGTGGTGAAAACAAAATATACAGAATGATAGGTGAGGTAGACAGACCTCTCCTTATCGTCGTAATCGCGCTTGTTTGTATCGGTTCGATCATGATTTTCTCCGCGTCATATTCCGCGGGTGATTCGCGTTTTAACGACTCCTATTATTTTGCGCGAAGCCAGCTTCGCTGGGTTATTTTGGGAATAACCGGCATGATTGTTCTCTCGCGCGTGGACTACGCTTATTACAAAAGACTTGCCTATATGTTTTACGGCGGTATGCTGATCGTCAATTTTCTCGTGCCGAGATTCGGCGAGACCCACAAAGGCGCAAAACGTTGGATCGAGGTAATGGGTATCGAATTCCAGCCCTCCGAGTTTTTGAAATTTGCCCTTGTGCTTGCCTGTGCGACGTATATAAGCAACCACGTGAATGAAATGCGTGATTGGAAAAAGGGTATCGTGCCGATAATGATGTTTACGGCGCCTGCGTGCCTCGCAACGTTTTTACAGAACCACATGTCGGCAACGATCATTATCTTCCTTCTCGGTATAGTAATGCTTTGGTTTTCGGGTGTAAAGAGCTTTTACTTCGGCGCACTCTTCGGGTTTGTTGGTGTGGCAATCGCGTTTGCATTCTCGATAGGACGGCCTCTGCTCGAGAAATTCGTTCCGCAGATATTCCCGCGTCTTATGGTCTTTGAGGACCCCTTTGCATATATGTCTGCCGAGACCGGCGGCGCGGGCTGGCAGCCGGCTCAGTCGCTTTATGCAATAAGCTCGGGCGGATTCTGGGGCTTGGGGCTCGGTCAGAGTAACCAAAAACACGGATATCTCCCCGAACCGCAGAACGACTATATTTTTGCTATCCTTAGCGAAGAACTCGGCTTCTTCGGCGTCATATGTGTAATCACTCTTTTCGCGGTTCTTGCCTATAGGGGCTATCACATATCAAAAAATTCAACTAACCGCTTCTGTGCACTCCTTTCGATGGGAATTACCTGTCAGATTATAGTTCAGGTTCTTCTCAATCTGGCGGTTGTAACGAACACATTCCCGAGTACGGGCATCAGTCTTCCTTTCTTCAGCTATGGCGGTACGTCGCTGTTTATTCTCCTTGCTGAAATGGGAATCGTCCTTTCAATTTCGCGTTATTCGCTTGTAGAACGCGGTTAAAAATCGAAATAAGGTGTTTTTATGAAAGTGATTTTTTGCGGTGGCGGCACTAGCGGCCACGTTAACCCCGCACTGAATATAGCCGAAACCTTGAAAAAACGTATGCCCGAAACTGAGATTATGTTTATCGGCACAGAACGCGGAATCGAGAGCACTCTCATCCCGAAAGCGGGCTACCCGATCGAGTTCGTCGAAGTCTCGGGATTTTCCCGCCGTCTTACGATGAAGAACCTAAAAGCGGCTTGGCACGCTGTAACCTCGGTTTATGAGGCAAAAAGAATAATCAAGAAATTCAATCCCGACGTTGTTATCGGCACGGGCGGTTACGCTTCGTGGCCGACTGTAAAAGCGGCGGCAAAGCTTGGAATACCGACGCTCATTCACGAGCAGAACGCGTTCCCCGGCGTTACGACGAAAATGCTTTCAAAGCTCGTAAATAAAGTTTGCATCTCCTTTGCGGGAAGCGAAAAATTCTTTGAAGACGATGTGAAGGAAAAACTCATTCTTACCGGAAACCCCGTTATCGTGGATAATATGACCCGCGAGGAAGCAAGAAAAATCCTCGGCATTTCCGAAGACGAGCCCTATATCCTTTCCTACGGCGGAAGCATGGGTGCGGATAAGGTAAACGAGCTTGTCTTCTACCTTATGGAGAATTACTCCGTCCCCGAAAAAATACGTCATACCCACGCTATCGGAAGAGTCGGATTGGAAAAGTTCAACGCCATCGCGGCCGAAAAAGGACTGGATAAAGCCCAAAATCTTACGATAAAAGAATATATTTACAACATGCCTGTCCATCAGGCGGCGGCGGACGTTCTTATCTGCCGTGCAGGTGCTATGACTCTTTCCGAGCTTGCAATAAGAGGAAGAGCAACCGTGTTTATACCTAGCCCGAACGTAACTGCGGACCATCAGTATAAAAACGCAAAACTCCTCGCCGATGCAGGTGCCGCGATTGTACTCCGCGAGTCCGAAGTTACGGGAATGATTCTTACCGATGCAGTATCGGAGCTTGTTTCGAATCAAAACAAACGCAAGCGCATGGAAGAAAGCGTGAAAAAATTCGCCATGCCCGACTCCGTCGACCGCATTGCGGATGAAATAATTTCTTTGGTGAAATAAAAAAAGCATTTCTGAAGGGAAGTGAAAACACTTGGGACAGCAAAGATTCGTACGTAGAAACACAACGATATACGACACTCAGATACGTCAGGAACGAAAAAGAACCCGCAGAAAAGTCTTTTATGTGTTTTTGCTTGTGTTCATATCTTTGGTGTTTTTGGCTGTCTGTGCCGCTGTGTTTCTGAAAGTCGAGGACTTCAGGGTGAACGGCGCGGAACATTATTCATACGAGCAGATCGTTGAGCTTCTTCCGATCGAAAAGGGCTCAAACATTTATTCGTTCAACGGAAACGATATCGAAGCAAAAATCGAAGAGACGTTGCCGTACGTGCAGAACGTTGAAATAAAACGCGACCTTCCGACAACCGTCGAGGTGAACGTAGTCGAGGAAATACCCTTCTATGCCGCAGACGTAGCGGGCGAAACATATATAATGTCACCCGACTTGAAGGTGCTCGAAAAAATCTATAACAATGATGAGATTCCCGAAATCACGAAATTAAAGCTAAATAACGTAAGAAAATGCATCGTCGGCTCGCAGGTCGAATTTGTCGATAAAAGAACGCTCGACGCTGTAATTACTCTTTATGAAAATTTCGAATCGAATTTCATAAAAGAAAAGATCAAATCCGTCGATATGCGCTCGCGATTCGATATCTATATTGACTATGAAAATAGATTTGAGGTATATCTCGGCGATATCGAAAACCTCGATATGAAAATTCGCTTCCTCGCCGGAATCATCGACCAGCTTGATGATAACGCAAAGGGAAAGATAAACGTATCAAACCATCAGGAAGCGTCCGTAGCGTTAAGTTAGCGTGAAAATTACGAAAAAACATCAAAAATAGTAATGTTTTCAAAGAAAAAACGAAAAAACTCTTGCAATTCGCAAAAAAACATATTATAGTATATAGTGAATGAAAATAGATGAACAATTCTGGAGGTACAAAAATGTACAATATCGTTGAAGATCCTAACAAAGTTGTTATTAAAGTTATCGGCGTCGGTGGCGGCGGGGGTAACGCAGTAAACCGTATGATTTCTTCTATCGATGCGGCTGACGTTGAATTCATCGCAGTTAATACCGATACTCAGAACCTTTTGAGCTCGAGCGCTCCTTCGAAGATCGCTATCGGCGACCGTATCACGAAGGGCCACGGCGCGGGCGCAAACCCCGAGCTCGGCGAAAAGGCAGCTGACGAATCTATCGAAGAAATCACCGAAGCAATCAAAGGCGCTGACATGGTGTTCATCACCGCTGGTATGGGCGGCGGAACCGGTACCGGTGCAGCTCCCGTTATCGCAAAGATTGCTAAATCTCTCGATATCCTTACCGTTGCAGTTGTTACGAAGCCCTTCCTTTTCGAAGGTAAGCGCCGTATGACTCAGGCAGAAGGCGGTATCGAAAAGCTCGCTTCTATCGTTGACTCTCTCATCGTTATCCCCAACGAACGCCTCAAGCTTCTCACTGATAAGAAGATCACCTTCCTCAACGCGTTCCAGGAAGCTGACGATGTTCTCCGCAAGGGCGTTCAGTCCATCTGCGAGCTCATCACCGTTGAAGGTGTTATTAACCTTGACTTTGCTGACGTTTCCGCTGTTATGGCGAACGCAGGCCTCGCTCACATGGGCGTTGGCGGTGCAAAAGGTAAGGATAAAGCTGAACAGGCAGCAAAGATGGCTATGTCCAGCCCGCTTCTCGAAACCAACATCAGCGGTGCAAAGGGTATCGTAGTTCAGATCACCTCGTCTCCCGACATCGGACTCGACGAAATCGACTCTGCTGTTGCTATGATCACCAACGAAGCACAGCCCGATGCAACGATCATCTTCGGTGCTGCATTTGACAACACTCTCGAAGACGAAATGCGTATCACTCTTATTGCTACCGGTTTCGATTCCGATAAGAAGGGCGCTGACGTTCGCCGTCAGATGGCTCAGGCAGAAGCAGCTCAGAAGGCATCCTCTGAAGAAGCACCCAAGGAAGCATCCGATATCGACGATATCCTCAGCATGCTCAACAAGAGATAAATCAAATAACAAAATCGCCGAGTTAAACTCGGCGAATTTTTCTTTGTATCTTAATTTCGGAATTGTAAAAAAACGGCTCCCCTGTGTAAGGGGAGGTGGCAAAACCGGAAGTTTTGACTGAAGGGTTGTAGGATGCGAAGCATCCGTATAAATGAACTTATTCCGGCTTGGTTTCGTATTTGAAATTGCCCGCAAGCTCGTATTCATTAACGAGGGTTGGATCGTATGTAATATCTTCGTTCGCAAGAGATGCCTCGACGAGGGACGCACCGCCGAGCTGAAGAGCCGAGAGCTTTGCGTGACCGCTCGAGAGATAATGATATCCGTCGTTCAACACGATTTTCAGCTCATCACCGTCGTCCGTGCCGAGCTTCTTAGTGGGGTAAATAACGTAAGGCGAAAGGAATACCTTCGTGCCGTTGTATTTGCCCTCTGCGAACTCGTTTGCTTCACGGATGATGGTTTCCGCGATGAGCTCGGGAGTTGCCGACGTCGAGTCAATAATGAGGTCGTAGTTGTTGTAGTCGAAGTTGTCAACGCCGTAGATGCTCTTGTAGCGCTTGTTTTCTTCCTTGCTTCTCGTGATAAGAAGCTCTCTCGCTTCTTCGACGCTGCTGTATTTTTCAACGCTGCCGCGGTCCGCCGCGACGACTCTCTTTGCGGCAACCGTGGGATCGACGAACATGTATATCTTGAACGTGTTTTCTGCAAAATGCCATGCCATTCTCGAATCGAAAATGAGCTTGTCGCCTTTTCTCTCACGAGAAATTTTTGTTACCGTGTCGTCGATAATATGGTCGAGCTCGGGATCGCTTGCCATTCTGACGTTCAGTTCAAGCGTTGTTATGCCCATTTCTTCTGCAATTTTGCGCTGAACAGTACCTGTGCTGTAAATCTCATATCCGTATTTCTCCTTGAGAATACCGCATACCGTGGATTTACCGCTTCCGAGTTTACCTGAAAAAGCAATTTGCATATTTTTTCACCTCATAAATTTAAAAATGATTACTGCCGTCCGAAGCTTCTTTCGAACGGCAGTATTTTTTCAAAAACTTTTGCTCATCATAGCGTGCGGACATCCTTCTTCAAAATCGGTTTCGCCCGTTTTTGCGTACCCGATCTTTTCATAAAAAGGAACTGCCTGCATCTGCGCGTGTATAAACGCAACTTTTCCGCCCTTTTCTTTGATCGCATCCTCGGCGGCGAAAACGATTTCCGCACCAAGGCCTTTTTTGCGATGCATCTTTCTGACGGCGATACGGCCTATAATGAAATCCGTATCGTTGATTTTGATGACCCTGCTTGTCGCGACAGGTTCTTCGCCGATAAAACCGACTATGTGTGTCGCCGTGTGATCGGCGCTGTCGAATTCTTCCGTGAATCCCTGTTCATCAACGAAAACTTCGATTCTTATATCTCTCGCTTCATCGGGAAGCACGTCATAAAAACGTATAGTCATCGAAATTTATTCGTAGATGGGATGAGCAGAGCAAAGCTTGTCAACTTCGGAAATGATGTAATCCTTGCTGTTTTCGAAGTCGGTAGCAGTAAGCTTAATAAGCTTTGCAATGGTCTTCATATCTTCTTCCTTGAAACCTCTCGAGGTAACCGCAGGAGTACCAACACGGATACCGCTCGTGATCGTGGGCTTCTGAGGATCGTCGGGAATAGCGTTCTTGTTAACTGTGATGTGAACCTCGTCGAGGTTGTGCTCGAGGTCTTTGCCGGTAACACCCATGCTGCGAAGGTCAATAAGGATGAGATGGTTGTCGGTACCGCCGGAAACGAGGTCAAAACCTTCTTCCTTGAGCGCCGCTTCAAGCGCCTTTGCGTTACGAACAATCTGCGCCTGATATTCCTTGTATTCATCAGTAAGTGCTTCGCCGAAAGCAACAGCTTTTGCAGCGATGATGTGTTCAAGAGGACCGCCCTGGGTACCGGGGAAGATTGCCTTGTCGATCTGCTTTGCATACTGTTCTTTGCAGAGGATCAAACCGCCTCTCGGACCGCGGAGAGTCTTGTGAGTGGTGGTGGTAACAACGTCTGCGTAGGGAACAGGACTGGGATGCTGACCTGCGGCAACAAGACCTGCAATGTGTGCCATGTCGACCATAAGGATCGCGCCGACCTTGTCAGCGATCTCACGGCAACGCTTGAAATCGATAACTCTGGGGTAAGCACTTGCGCCGACAACGATCAACTTGGGCTGGCAATCAAGCGCGATTTCTTCCATCTTGTCGTAGTCGATCAACTGAGTTTCGGAATCAACGCCGTAGGGAACGACGTTGAAATATTTACCGGAAATATTAACGGGAGAACCGTGCGAAAGGTGACCGCCGTGAGCGAGGTTCATACCCATAACGGTGTCGCCGGGCTGAAGGAAAGCAAAGAATACTGCAAGGTTTGCGGTTGCACCGCAGTGGGGCTGAACGTTTGCGTGTTCAGCGCCGAAGAGCTTCTTTGCTCTTTCGATCGCGATGGCTTCAACCTTGTCAACCTCTTCACAACCGCCGTAGTATCTGCGTCCGGGATAACCTTCTGCGTATTTATTGGTGAGGATAGTACCTGCAGCCGCAAGAACTCCTTCGCTTACGATGTTTTCGCTTGCGATGAGCTCGATGTTGCGTTTCTGACGCTTGAGCTCGCTGTCAACCGCCGAAGCAATTTCGGGATCGACGCTGTACAAATACTCGATGTTCTTCATAAAAGCACCCCTAGTAATTCAAAAAATAATATACAATAGAATATCACAAATGAAAAGGTTGTTTATGAACAGTTTGTAAACAAAACGCGTTTTTTTGAAATTTGTCAATAATATTAGTAATTTGTTTGAAATTGTATATTTTATAGTCGTTTTTACTTTTTAATTGACATATCGAAGTTCTTTTTTTCATCGTGTGTGAGCGGATTTTCTTCTCCCGTGAGCGGATCGTAAAATGACGAATAAGTGAATATGACAAATCCCTTTGCGTTTTTGGATTCATAAATTCGTCTAACTGACCTTGCAAGTATATCCTTGTTGTCTCGCCATTCATATTTTCCTTTTTCTCCTGCAAACTTGTCTTCGATTCCGTTTGTCCCGTTTGCGCATTTAGCGGCTGAAAGACCGATATAGAGCGAAATCTTTTCGTTTTTAACCGCCGATTCCCAGTCGGAGATTATTTTCATGAAAGGGCAAACAGCGTTCTCGAACCCGAAGTAAAGCTGAGGGACGACGTAGTCGAGGAAACCGTCCTCCACACACCATTTATGTATGTCTGCATACCATTTTTTCGGCAGGGAATAGATGTTACCTGCCGGCGAAACGCCGAATAATTTCCCATCAAACTCGTGAACGGCGTTATAAAGCGCCTTTACCGTTCTGCTGATGTTGTCTCTGCGGAATTCACCTTTGTCATTATATCCGCTTTCCTTGAACTCAAAATCGTCGTCGAACTCAAATTCCGTCGGATAAAAGTAGTCGTCGATATGTATCCCGTCAAAATCGTATTTTTGAAGTATCTCTCTCGCACCCGAAACGATTAGCTCCGTTGCTTCCTCATAGTACGGATCAAGATACAAAATCCCGTTGCTTCCGACCTTTATCCGACGTCCGAGCGAGCTTTTGTACCATTCGGAAAGCTTTCCGAACCCGCCTTGTTTAAGCTCGTCCTCGCTTGTGAGACGGAACGGATTTATCCACGCGTGAACCGAAATTCCGTTGTCCTTTGCAACCGATAAAAATATTTCAATCGCATCGTAACCGATATCTCCGCCGTAAGCTCCTGCGATGTATTTTGACGTGGGATAAATCTCACTCTCATACATACTGTCGCCGTTCGGACGCACCTGAAGAAAAACCGTGTTGAACCCGTCGCGCTTAAGATTTGAAATAAGAACCTTTACCTTTTCGGTAAAATCTTCTTTACTTCTCTGCTTGTTTCCGTCGCGGTAAATCGGCTTCATGTCAAATTGCGATACCCAGATTCCTCGCATCTCGCTCTCTTCATCGATTTTCACGTCCGAAGCGGATTCAAAAATTACCTCGGATACAAAAAACGTTTCCTCCCGAACTGTATCGCTTTCCTCTTGAATAGCGGCAACCGTGCAGGAACTCAAAAAAATCACGCAAAGAATAACTGTAATCAACTTCTTCATTTTATCACCCGTTACAAGTCTATTAACTTGTCCGCGATATAATGACTCCTTGCAATTGAAAATTATATGTGATATTATAAACACGAAAGGAGACGTGCCGAATGAATATGATTCTTGATAAAAACACAACATTCATAATCAATGAGCTCGAAAAAAACGGCTTTTCCGCTTATTCCGTCGGCGGCGCTCTCCGAAATTTGTTCCTCGGACTTGAGGTCACTGACTATGATATAACGACCTCGGCACTTCCCGAGGAAACAAAATCTGTTTTCAAAGGATTGCGAATCGTCGAAACGGGCATAAAACACGGAACGGTAACGCTCATACTCGACGACGTTCCTTATGAAATAACGACTTTCCGTACAGAATCGGATTATTCCGATTCTCGCCACCCCGATTCGGTTTATTTCGTAACCGATATAAATGCTGACCTTTCACGCCGCGATTTTACGATGAACGCGATCGCCTTCTCGCCGTCGCGCGGACTTGTCGACCCATTTAACGGCGTTGAGGATATTAAGAAAAGGGTAATAAAAACTGTTGGTACACCCGAAAAACGCTTTTCCGAGGACGCGTTGCGGATCCTGCGCGCGCTCCGCTTTTCTTCTGTTCTCGGCTTTGAAATTGATGATTCGACTTCACCAGCGATATTTACACTTTCCGATAACCTAAAAAACGTCTCGCCCGAACGCATCTATTCCGAGCTGAAAAAACTCCTCTTGGGCGATAACGCTCAAAGCGTGATTAATAAATACCTACCTATCTTTCGAAAAATTATCCCAATCAACGGCTCTCCCGAAAAAATCTCGAACTTGCCTCATGATTACGTTATGCGCCTTGCCTGCCTTTGTGGAAAAGAAATCAGCGATGCGCTGAATATTCTTCGGGCAGATAACCGCACGCGAGAGCTTGCAACCCTGCTTTGCGATTCCGAGCCGATACCGAAAGATACGATTTCAAAAAAACTCCTCGTTTCCTCTCTCGGGCGCAAAAACGCGAAGTATCTTGCTTCTTACCGACGCGCACTTTTCGGCGAGGACGCGGATTTCTTGATCGACCGTATCGCGAACTCGGATGAGTGTCTTTCCGTATCCGAACTTGAAATCAACGGAAACGACCTCTCAAAAATCGGACTGAAAGGGAAGTCGATCGGAAAAACACTTTCCGCACTTCTCGATTCTGTCATAAAAGGCGAAACAGAAAACAAAAAATCCGCCTTGCTTGAAAAAGCAAAACGGATTGATTCCGTATAGAAACACTACGCCTCTGTCAAACAGAAGCGTAGTGTTTTTTTATTGTATTTAATTTCAAGCGCGAAAAACGAGTTTTTGTCTTTTCGATTATGCTTCTGCAGTTTCTTCGTATTCTGCAATGTAAGGAAGATTTCTGTAATGCTCTGCGCAGTCAAGACCGTAACCGATAACAAAATAATCGGGAATGGTGAAAAGCGAAACGTCCGCCTTAAAGTCAACGAGACGTCTCGACGGCTTGTCGAGAAGTGTAACGACCTTGAGCGAAAGGGGATTGCGCATTTTCAGCATCTTCACGACGTCGTTGAGCGTTCTTCCCGTGTCGATGATATCCTCAACGATAACAACGTGATATTTGCTGATATCCTGTGACAGGTCCATCGTTATCTTTACTACACCCGACGAAACGGTTCCCTCGTAGTAGCTCTTCGCACACATAAAACCGATCTCGCAAGGAACCGAAACGTTTCTGCAAAGATCTGCCATAAATACGAACGCACCGTTCAAAATACTCACGAGAAGTATCGGACGTCCGTCATAGATTTTGTCGATCTCACGTCCGAGCTCTTTAACCGCGTTCTTGATCTCATCTTCGGTGATGATAACGCGCTTTATTCTTTTGTTAAAATCGTCGATAGATACGATATTATTCATCTTGATTCTCCAAATTAATTAGTACGAGCTAATTATACAACAAATTTCGTGCTTGTTCAACATTATATGAAAAATAATTTTGCCGCGACGGTCATTATTACGAGGAAAATGACGTTTATGACAGTGAAAAGGATGAGATAACTCTTCGTTTTCTCAGGATAGAGTATTCTGAACTCCGAAAAGGTGATCAAGCTCGCAAGCGACGCGATAATGGTTCCCGTGCCCCCGATGTTAACGCCCATAAGAAGGGAAGTGTAGTCACCCGTAAATCTCGAAAGCAGTATTGCCGAGGGCACGTTGCTTATGAACTGGCAACTGAGCGTCGAGACGATAAGGGTGTCCTTTTCGAGCAATTGTGACACGAAAAAGTTGACTTCTTCAATTCTCGCAAGATTTCCCGCGAAAATGAAAAAAAAGAAAAACGTTCCGAGAAGCGGATAGTCAACCGCGCGCAGCGCTTCTCTGTCAACAAAAAACAAAATCGCGGGAATGACGATGAGACCGAGAAGAAAAGGTATAACACGAAAAACGATAAGAAGCGAAAAGGCGAAAAGCGCGAGGTAAAGTATTGTGCGCTTTATGCTCAGCTTTTCGGGGAACGATTCGTTGATCTCGAGATGCTCGGGCTTTATGAAAAAGCAACCGAGCGCAAGAAGCGAAATCGCAAGCAAAAACGGAGCTAACATTATCCCGCAAAACTCTCCCGTAGGAATGTTGAAGTAAGAGTAGAGGTAGAGATTCTGCGGATTTCCGAACGGCGTGAGCATTCCCCCGAGATTCGCGGAAATGTTTTGAAGAATGAAAAGATACGCGCTGTATTTTTCCTTTTTCGATGCCGAAAGCGCGAAGTATCCGAGCGGAAGAAACGTGATCAACGCCATATCGTTCGCAATAAGCATCGACCCGATAAAGGTGATGCAGATGAGCATCAAGAAAAGACTCCGCAGATCGCCGGTTATCAACACCAGCTTTCTCGCGAGAATAGTAAAAAACTTGATGTTACGTAACGCACAGACGACCGCAAGCGTCAAGAAAAGACATGCAAGCGTGTTCCAATCGAAATAAGAAAGATACTCCTTGTCAAGAGGAACGAAAATACAGGTTATGACAGCAACCGCAAAGGCAATGAAAAAAACGGTATGCTTTTTTATAAATCTTACGAAAGCCAATATGTCACTTCCTCGATATAAAAAATCATGATAAGACCTTATTTCGTGGAAAAAGGACTTTCTTTCGAAAGTCCTTTTTCTGGAGCTGATGGAGGGATTTGAACCCTCGGCCTATTGATTACGAATCAATTGCGCTACCCCTGCGCCACATCAGCATAGCACCCACATCAGCAGGCGCAATGCAAATTATATCACTGTTTTGACAAAATGTCAATAGTAAAAATCAGTTTTTGAGCCCGAAAAAACGTCGATTAAGCTTCGGGAACGAGATACTGCTTTTCATAGAGCGCAAGCGCGATCGAATCAAGAATTTCGTCGGATTCCGCTCTGATTATATGATAGTGATATCCGTCAGTGATGTTCATGAGCTCGGACGATTTGCCGCTTCTTACACCGTCGATGAACTCGTCGACCTCTTTTTGTGTGTAGATGTTAAGCGGAACCTCAATTCTGCCATATACCTTGTGAATAACGAAAACGTTAACGACAGTACCGCCGAGATTAACGATCGTGGTGAGCTCGTCAACGGTGTCCTCTTTCGAGTGTCTGAGCTTGAAAACACGTTCCTTGAGAGGACTGCCCTTTATAAGATAACCGCGGTGAGTCGGAGCGATGTCATATCCTGCTTCTCTCAAGACCGAAATATCCTTGACGATGCTCTGTCTCGTGACCTTGAATTTTTTTGCGAGATCAGAGCCCTGTATAGGAGCTTTTTCTGCCAAAAGCAGATTTGCAATAGCTTTTCTTCTTTCTGACTGTTTCATGTCGGTCAACTCCTTAAATTGCGTGAAGATTCTTCAACGAGAGGTCAAGAATAGGGGAGGAGTGCGTCAAAGCACCGCTCGAAATATAGTCAACGCCAATGTCAACGAGACGCGCAACGTTTTCTTTTGTGACGTTACCGCTGCATTCGGTTTCTGCCTTGCCCTTCGTGAGCTTGACTGCTTCTCTCATGTCCTCGACGCTCATGTTGTCGAGCATGATAATATCTGCGCCTGCTTCAAGAGTTTCTTTTACCATGTCGAGGTTTTCAACCTCAATTTCGATCTTTCTGACGAACGGAGCGTATTCCTTCGCCATCTTTATTGCCTGAGTAATACCGCCTGCCGCGCCGATGTGGTTGTCCTTGAGAAGAATACCGTCGCTGAGGTTGTATCTGTGGTTCGTGCCGCCGCCGACTTTTACTGCATATTTCTCAAAAAGACGCATGTTCGGAGTGGTTTTTCTTGTGTCAAGAAGCTTCGTGTTGCTTCCTGCAAGAAGCTTAACGATAGAGTTCGTGTAGGTAGCGATACCGCTCATTCTCTGGAGATAGTTGAGTGCGGTTCTTTCACCCGAGAGCAAAACTCTTATGTCACCGCGGATGATCGCGAGCTTGTCACCCTTCTTGACTTCGTCTCCGTCCTTGCAGAAGAAATCTATCTCCGTTTTCGGATCAAGCAACTCGAAAACTCTCGAGAAAACGTCAAGTCCCGCAATAATGCCGTCCTGCTTACAGATGAGCTCAACTCGACCGAGCTTGTATTCGGGCATGACGGAATTGGTCGAAATATCTTCGCTGGTGATGTCTTCTTTGATTGCGCTGAGAATAAGCTCATCAGCGTTAACGGTCATAGAAATTTTATTCATTCTTGTTTTTCTCCTTTTCAATAGCCGCCAAAACGGAAGCTTTGTACGTTTCGCGGTAGTTTTTGTATTGCTCGACGTTAATTTCAAAATCAGGAACTGTTTCGGTCTCTTCGTAATTATCGGTAATGCTCTGCGCCGCGCGCCTTGCAAAAACGAGACTTTCGAGGAGCGAATTGCTCGCAAGACGGTTTCTTCCGTGCACGTCGTTGCATGCCGTTTCTCCGACTGCAAAAAGACGCTTCATCGACGTGTTTCCGTCATAGTCAATGTCAATTCCGCCCATGAAGTAATGCTGTGACGGAACACGGGGATCGGCTCTTTAGTTATATCAAACCCTTCCTCGAGACACTTCTTGTAAATGTTCGGGAAGTGATGCATGATCTCTTCTTTTTTGATGGGCTCGAACGAAAGCCAAACGTGCTTCGTGCCTTCTTTTTTCATTTCTGCATAAATAGCGTTCGCAACGACGTCTCTCGGCAAAAGCTCGTCAACAAACCTCTCGCCCTTCGAGTTCAGGAGTATCGCACCTTCGCCTCTGACCGATTCCGAAATAAGAAACGCGCGTCCCGGCTCTTTCGAGTAGAGCGAGGTAGGGTGGATCTGTATGTAGTCGATGTGACGCAGCTTGATGCCGTGCTTGAGCGAAATAGCAAGCGCATCCGCGGTTAGGTGCCGAAAATTCGTCGAGTGTTCGAAAAGTCCTCCGATACCGCCCGTCGCAAAAACGACGTAGTTCGCAAAAATCCTCGAAAATCCGCTGTCCTTGTCGTGACCTATGATGCCTTTGCATTCATTCCCGTCGGAAATAATGTCCACCATAGTGTATTCTTCAACAAGCGTAACGTTTTCGAGCTTTCTGACGGCGGAGAGTAACTTCGACGTTATCTCTTTTCCCGTTTCGTCCTCGTGGTACATAATCCTCGGGAAGGAATGTGCCCCCTCACGGGTGTAGTCATACTTGCCGTTTTCCTTAGCAAAATCAACGCCGTAACCGATGAGATCGTTGATGACACTGCGCGACGAACGAATCATGATGTCGACCGACGTTTTGTCGTTCTCATAGTGACCTGCGCGTAGCGTGTCCTCAAAAAACGAGTCGTAATCGTCGTCCTTGTGCCAGACGCAGATTCCGCCCTGCGCAAGAAACGAGTCGCTGTTTTCGGCTTTGTCTTTTGTGATAATAGTTATTTTTTTGTCTTTCGGAAGATTGAGCGCACAGTAAAGTCCTGCAACACCGCAACCTACGATAATAATATCAGTTTTCATACCTATTTTGCTATCTCAAGCATCCTGTCAAGCGGCAATAACGCTTTTTTTCTCGTTTCATCGTCAACAATGATTTCGTTGCTTTCGTTTTCGAGAACGTCAAGAACCTTTTCGAGTGTGTTGAATTTCATATCTGCACAGCAAATTCCTGATTTCGGGAAAAGGAAAACCTTTTCGGGATTGTCGTTCATAAGCTGATAGGTAACACCCTGCTCGGTACAGATGATGAACTCTTTATTTTCGCTGTTTTTTACGTAGGAAATGATTTCTGCCGTGCTTCCGATGAAATCGGAGAGCGCGAGAATGTCGTCTGCGCATTCGGGATGTGAGAGCATAAGCGCATCCTTGTGAGATTCTTTCAATTCCTTGACCTGAACCACGGAAATAGACGCGTGTATTGGACAGCATCCGTCGTTGAGAATAACGTTCTTTTCTGTAACCTGCTCTTTTACGAACCTGCCGAGGTTCTTGTCAGGAATAAAAAATATGTTTTTGTTAGGAATATCTTTGACGATTTTAACGGCGTTTGACGAAGTAACGCAAACGTCGCTGTAGCATTTCAGCTCTGCCGTTGAATTGATGTAACAAACGACGGCAAGATCGTCATATTCCTTTTTCATCTTTTCAATAGTTTCAATCGACGCCATGTGTGCCATAGCACAGTCGGCGGTAATATCGGGCATAAGCACCTTTTTGTCGGGGTTGAGTATCTTTGCACTCTCACCCATAAACAAAACACCGCAAAAAACGATTATGTCGGCCGTACTCTGCTTTGCTATTTTTGCAAGATAAAACGAATCGCCAACGTGATCGGCAATCGCCTGAACCTCGTCGGGAACATAGTAGTGCGCGAGAATAACTGCGTTCTTCTCCGCCTTCAAACTCTCGATCTGTTTTATAATGTCATTCTTCATGTTGGTATAAGCTCCGTAAAAAACAATTGTTACTTAGTATACAATTATACAGAAAAAAAGTGAATTGTCAAGATATCTGTAAACTTTTGTTGTGGAATTTAATGACGAAATTTGTTGCTTTTAAGTGTGATTAATTGCTATTTATTACATATACATTCATAAAAAAACTCCCCTGTGTAAGGGGAGGTGGATTTTGCGGAGCAAAAGACAAAAGAGTTGTAGGGCGCAACGCGTCCGTAGCGTTCAAAAATCAATGAACTGAAAGCGTCACGCGCTGTAAAATTCACTCCCGAATTTTCTGAGAGGAATTTCGATTCTTTTGTTCTTCGTAGGTAAAAGTAGAATTATCGCGAGAACCAAAACGATAGTAACACCAAGACCGCCCTCGGGACCGAACTGACCGCCGTTAAAGAGCGTAAGAGTGCCTTGACTTGACGTTGCAAAGATTGAGTCCATCCCCGAATTACCGCTTACCGCACATCCGAAAACGTTACCCTGCGCGAAGTTCCACATGGAATGTATCGCCGAAATGCCCCAGATGCTGCCTCTGCGTAAGAAGTAGAGCGATGCAAAAACGCCGAAAAGAAAGAGGTTTATAAATCCGATGATATTGATTCCGATGTTTCCGTAATGTAAAAACGCAAAGAAAAGCGAGCTGATAATTACAGCGCTCGGAACGTCCTTGCGCGCTCCGCACGATACGAAAAGATAACCGCGCACGAGAACCTCTTCGCTCAACCCCTGAACAAGAAAACCGCCGAAGAAGAGAAGGATCATCCATGCGTTTACGCCGCCGTTGAATTTCGGCAACTCGAATTCACCGCTGAGAACGATAATACCGTAACTAAGCGCAAACATAAAAATGCCGATAAAAAGTCCAACGATATATTCGGATACAGCACCCTTTTTAACGAATCCGAGCGTAAATATCCGTCTGCCCTCAAACTTAGAACAGTAATAAAATACCGCGATTATCATTCCAACCGTCGCAAAGAGCGAAGCTGCGTTCAACCAGGTCGGCAGAGAAGTGTTTATTGCTTCGAGAATCGCCTCGTCCGAAAGACTGTCGGGATTTGAAATAAGATTTGCGAATTCCTCGCTTCCCGAAATTGAGAAGTAGGTAGGAATCGAAAGAAGAAAACCGCTTAACAACGAACCGATAAAATAAACGAGTAAGCAACTGAAAAACAGCGAAACGATACCGCGCCTCTTCATAAATAGATATCCCGAATTGTTAGAGCGCGTTTCCTCGATAACCGCAGTTGTTCCGAACAACTTGTGCATATAACTTCTCCTTTTTTGCTGAATAATTTATTGAAATAATTTTATCATAGCAAAATATAAAAGTCAATCTCGTCAATATTGAAAAAAACACTTGCAAATGTAAAAACTGTGTGATATAATATGCTCTGCGCGGTAGAAATATCGCAAAATAATTGCCGGAATGATGGAATTGGCAGACGTGCTGGACTCAAAATCCAGTGGTAGCGATACCGTGCGGGTTCGACCCCCGCTTCCGGCACCAGCAAACTCCCTAAGCTATATGCTTGGGGAGTTTTGTTTGTTACGGGTTGGCACCAACACCCACGAAAACGGAAGATTTTCTATGCTCCGTTTGGTTTTGGGAGTTGTTCGACACTCGGTATGGTACTTTTGTGAGTGCCGTTGGTAATGTTAATATGTACTTACAAAACACAATTCTCCAGAAATCCAGTTTTCCAAGTATAATAGAGTTATAAAAAGCTTCCGAAACGTTTTGCTTTGGAAGTTTTGGTGTTATTCGGAATTACTAACGAAAATTACAAATTTACTGG
>JAZRRU010000076.1:0-9569 GCA_045651025.1 Eubacteriales bacterium | reverse complement strand
CGCCGTCGCATACCGCGCAGAACGAAATTCCGTTTCCGACGAGATCAACTTCGCCGGGAACACCGAGAAGACGGTGCTTTGCGCCGGTCGCGACGATGACCGCTTTTGCAACGTGCTCACTGCTGTCGGTAACGACCTTTTTCGTTCCGTCAGGAAGAAGCTCGATGGATTCGACCTCTTCGAGGTCCATATCCGCGCCCTGCGCAAGCGCTTGCTCAACGAGTGAGTCTGCAAGCTCACTGCCCGAAACCGAGAGGAATCCGGGATAGTTTTCGATCTTCGGCGAGAATGTCATCTGACCGCCGAAGCTGTTTTTTTCGAGAATAAGAACGGTTTTGTTGGCGCGGAGGGCATAGATCGCCGCGGTAAGTCCCGCAGGTCCTGCGCCGATGACTATAATATCATGCATAGTTATTTGCAATCCCCCGACGAGAATACTCATCGGGGGACTTTTCCTTTTTAATATTAGTTGCCGAGGAATTTTTTGATGTTCGAAACGTTAACGATCTTCTCGTGACCGTTTTCATTCGGAACAACGAGCGTCGGTGCCTGCTTGAGACCGAGTTCTTTTGCAAGCTCGGGTTCGTCTTCGACGTATACCTTGCGGTAGTTTACGTTTGCCTTGTCGAGGAGGGAAGCCGCGATACGGCAGTTCGGGCAGGTCTTGGTAGCGAAGAGGATCGTTTCGCCCACGTTGGAGCAAGAGCAAGCTTCTTCAACAGCTTCGACGCTTGCGTGAACCTCGTTCTTGTTGAGAACGTCGTAGTTTACGCGGTCCTTGTATTCCTGCGCCTTACCGTCGTTCCAGTTCTGGACGGGACGGTAGTAGCCGGTGATACGGCTGTAAACCTCTGCGGTCTGACCGCATTCGGGACAGGTGAAGTGCTCGCCTGCAATGTAGCCGTGGTTCTTACATACCGAGTAGGTCGGGGAGATGGAGTAGTAAGGAAGCTTGTGGTTTGGCGCGATCTTGCGAACGAGGTTTGCCGCCGCTTTCCAGTCAGGAAGCTTTTCGCCGAGGAACGCGTGGAAAACGGTACCCGAGGTGTAAAGCGTCTGGAGATCGTCTTGAATGGAGAGTGCCTCGAAGATATCGTCGGTGTATCCAACGGGGAGGTTGGAGCTGTTCGTGTAATAGGGAGTGCCGTTTTCGTTAGCAGTGATGATGCTCGGGTAACGGCTTACGTCGTGCTTAGCAAGACGGTAGGAGGTGGATTCTGCAGGAGTTGCCTCGAGGTTGTAGAGGTCCCCGTATTTTTCCTGATAGTCGGAGAGACGCTCGCGCATACGGTTGAGAACGCGCTTCGAGAATTCCTGAGTTTCCTTGTGCGTCATATCCTTGCGGATCCATTTTGCGTTGAGACCTGCTTCGTTCATACCAACGAGACCGATGGTCGAGAAGTGGTTGTCGAACGTACCGAGGTAACGCTTCGTGTAGGGATAGAGACCTTCGTCGAGAAGCTTCGTGATGATGGTTCTCTTGATCTTGAGCGAGCGTGCGGAAACGTCCATAAGGTGATCGAGACGTCTCATGAAGTCGTCTTCATCAGCCGAGAGGTAAGCAAGACGGGGCATGTTGAGCGTTACTACGCCGACAGAACCCGTGCTTTCGCCGCTGCCGAAGAAGCCGCCGGATTTCTTGCGGAGCTCGCGGAGGTCGAGACGGAGACGGCAGCACATCGAACGAACGTCGCTCGGCTCCATATCGCTGTTGATATAGTTGGAGAAGTAGGGCGTGCCGTATTTGCTCGTCATTTCAAAGAGGAGCTTGTTGTTTTCGGTCTCGGACCAGTCAAAGTCTGCGGTGATGGAGTAGGTAGGAATCGGATACTGGAATCCGCGTCCGTTTGCATCACCCTCGATCATGATTTCGATAAACGCTTTGTTTATCATATCCATTTCGGCTTTGCAGTCTTTGTATTTGAAGTCCATTTCCTTGCCACCGACGATACAGTTAAGCTCTGCAAGGTCGTTCGGAACGGTCCAGTCAAGCGTGATGTTCGAGAAGGGCGCCTGAGTACCCCAACGAGAGGGAGTGTTAACGCCGTAGATGAAGGACTCGATGCATTTTTTGACCTGATCGTAGGAAAGGTTGTCAACCTTTACAAAAGGAGCGAGGTAGGTATCGAACGAGGAGAACGCCTGAGCGCCTGCCCATTCGTTCTGCATGATACCGAGGAAGTTTACCATCTGGTTGCAGAGCGTTGCAAGATGGCTCGCGGGGGAAGAGGTGGTCTTTCCGGGAACACCGCCGAGACCCTCCTGAATGAGCTGCTTGAGCGACCAACCTGCACAGTAGCCCGTGAGCATCGAGAGGTCGTGGATGTGGATATCTGCATTACGGTGAGCGTTTGCAATTTCGTCATCGTAAATCTCGGAGAGCCAGTAGTTCGCCGTGATAGCGCCCGAGTTGCTGAGGATAAGACCGCCGACCGAGTAGGTAACGGTGCTGTTTTCCTTAACGCGCCAGTCAACGTTCTTAACGTACTTGTCAACCAACGCCTTGTAGTCGAGCATGGTCGACTTCATGTTACGGAGCTTTTCTCTCTGACGGCGATAGAGGATGTACGCCTTTGCTACGTCGGAATATCCTGCCTGACCGAGCACGTTTTCCGCGCTGTCCTGAATATCCTCAACGGCAATAAGGCCGTCCTTTATCTTGGATTCGAAGTCGGAGGTAACTTTGAGTGCAAGAAAATCTATAACGCTGGGGTGAGTGGGACGGTCGCATGCCTCGAACGCCTTCTGAAGCGCGGCTGCGATCTTTTTGATGTCAAACTCGGCAGTTGAGCCGTTTCTTTTAACAACCTGATACATGATCTGTTACCTTTCTATATTTGAATTTTTTATATTTTGTCTTTGCCGTAACACAGGGTGGCGAATATAAAGATATCATAATATGGGTTTGTTGTCAACAAGAAAACACAAGATATTGTGGTTTCGGAACTTTGCACAATATCTTGTGTTAAATTATGGTTATTTCATCTATATTCATAATCCGCGAATTTCGGCGGCGGGAACGAAAGGCAAAACGACATCGAGCAATTCCTTCGTTTCTTCTGCCGAAAAAGCGCTCATACCGCTCGAAATAAGGTCTCCCGAGTCGATAAATTGCTGGATGTAGTATCTCTTCGCGCCTTTTATGAACTCTCCGAGCTTTTTAAAATCCTCTTTCGTATGGATACCCTTTACGGCGGTCGTGCGGAATTCATAGTCGATTCCCGAGCTCATTATGATCGACACGCTTTCCTTCATCGGTGAGATATCTATATCTTGTATACCGACGGCGAGGGCATAATTATCGAGCGATGCTTTTACGTCCATCGCGATATAGTCAACGAGCCCTTCGTCGATGACGGCTTTCAGCTTTTCGGGGAAGAAGCCGTTCGTGTCGAGCTTTATCTTATATCCGAAGCCGCGCAGAAAACGGATGAACTCGATGGCATCCTTTTGCATGAGCGGTTCACCGCCCGTGAGACAGATACCGTCGAGGATACCCTTTCGCCTTTCGAGAAATTCGGAAATCTCTTCTTTATTTATTATATTCTCTGCTTTGCGTACGACGAGCCCCGCGTTGTGACAGAACGGACAGCGCAGATTGCACCCGTGCGAGAACATCGTGCATGCCACCTGACCGGGAAAATCGAGCAGAGTTAACTTTTGAAGTCCTTCGATTATCATTCTTTTCACCTCTTTTTTATTATATACGAAAACTATTTCTTTTTCAATCGTTATCTGAAAAACAACGAACCGAAAATTTTGCCGAGGAGCGAGCCGTAGGAAATCTCCGCGACGCCGTCAAGGGTTGCGACCTTTGCCCGCGCGATCTCCTCGCCGTTTTTGAAATAGGCGATATATCCCGCGTCGGTACCCTTTCCGAACGGCGCTTGCAAGCTCTCCGAGACGAAAGGTCGTGCCTCTATGTCGCCCGAACCGCCTTTTTCGATGAGGATCGAAACGGGAGAGGACTCGATACCTACCTGATCGACGATACCTCGCGTGACCTTTATCGGCTTGAGCGTCGGAACCTCGGGCGTTACGACGGAATAGTTTGCAAATCCAAAGTCAAGCATACCCTTTGCCGCGGCAAAACGCTTGTCGCTCGTCGATGCGCCGAGTACGACGGCGATAAGATGCATCCCGTTTCGCTCCGCCGTTCCCGAGAGGCAATATTTCGCTTCTCCCGTGAACCCTGTTTTCATTCCCGTTGCGCCTTTGTAAAATCGGATTAGCTTGTTTGTGTTCGCAAGCCCAAAGCTTCCGTTTCGGATAGTATCCATCCAGATGCCCGTGTATTTGAAAACAAGCTTGTGCTTCATGAGCTCGCGCGTGATGATCGCAATATCGAGCGCGCAGGAATAGTGACCCTCGGCAGGAAGTCCGTTCGTGTTGACGAAATTCGTGTTCTCGCATCCGAGCTCTTTCGCTCTCGCATTCATCGCCGAGACGAAAGCCGCCTCGCTTCCGCAGATATATTCACCGAGCGCGACCGTAGCATCGTTTGCCGAAACGACGATGAGCGATTTGAGAAGGTCCTCAACGCTCATCTGCTCGCCCGCCTCGAGAAAAACCTGCGATCCGCCCATCGAAGCCGCGTGCTCCGAGACGGTAACCGAGTCGGAAAGCGAAATGCGTCCCGAGTCGAGCGCCTCCATAACGAGAAGCGTGCTTATGACCTTTGTGACCGATGCGATCGGAAGATGCTCTTTTTCGTTTTCCGAAAACAGTATTTTTCCTGTTGAAAACTCCATGAGCAGGAGAGATTTTGCATCTCCGTCGCTGACAAATTCCGCGCTTGCGGGCTTGAACCAAAAATCTCCGACAGGAATATCATAAGGATATATCCCCGCTTCTTCCGTTGCAATTACGGAACACGGAGAGAGTAATAAAAGGATAACAAGTGAAAAACAAACGAATTTTCTCATCAGAACACTCCGCTTTCAAAAAATGAGTTTTGTAAATCATATTCGAAAAAACGACCGCTTATTCCTTTTCCTTTGTTCTAAAAAAATCAACAAATTTTGAAAAACTGTTGTAATTTTTGTTATAATGTGGTAAAATTATAACACAATAAATCTTATGGAGGATTAATTATGAAGAAAATCACTTTACTTCTCGCTATGTTGCTCTGTCTCGTTCCCGTTCTCGGCGCATGCGGCGGCGCAGGAAACCCCGAAGCGGCTGTTACTGCTTGGCTTGACGCAAAATATGCTGAAGGCAAGGCAGATGTTGAAGACGTTTACGAAGTTATGTTGAACCTTAACCTCGACGTTCTTGAGTTCATCACCAACGACACCGAAGCATCCGATCTTGAAAAGACCGTTCGCTCCAACCGCGAAGGTACGAAGGACAAGATCAACACCTTGAAGGATATGGACGAAAAGCTCGAGGATAACAAGTGGGATGACTACAATTTCACTTACGAGCTCATCTTCTGTGATGAGTACGACAAGGATACCGATACTTTTGAAGAAGCAAAGAAGGACTTCCTCTACAAAGGCACCGCTGTTGAAGATGAATTGACCGCAGTTGCAAGAGTAGGTGTTCTTATGACCGCTATTATCGAAAAAGACGGCGAAACCATGACCAACGCTGACGTTGAAGTTTTTGAACTTTACTGCATAGACGGCAACTGGTACATCGGCTAAAATATGACTCAAAACGGTTCTGCGAAAAGCAGAGCCGTTTTTTGTTGAATCTGTCACATAAAACCCGTCGAAAAAAGTTGAAAATATTTAAAAATTCTCTTGTAATTATCGGCTTTGACTGTTATAATATTTCATCATAAATTCGTATGTTTGTATATATCGGGAGGAATAAAAAAATGCAAAATAACGTGCGTCCTGAATCTATGGAACGTATCACAACGAAAGAGCTTGCCGACAAGTTTATCGAAGCTCAAATTGCCGAGATTCGCGCTCAGGTGGGAGACAAGAAGGTTCTTCTTGCGCTCTCCGGCGGTGTTGACTCCTCGGTCGTTGCCGCTCTTCTCATAAAAGCGATCGGAAAACAGCTCGTCTGCGTCCACGTTAATCACGGCCTTATGCGTAAGGATGAGTCCGAAAACGTTCTCAAGCTCTTCAAAGACGGTATGGATGCGAACCTTATCTATGTTGACGCGACCGACCGCTTCCTCGACCTTCTTGCCGACGTGAGCGATCCCGAAAAGAAGAGAAAGATCATCGGCGCTGAGTTCATCAACGTCTTTGCTGACGAAGCGCGTAAGCTCGAAGGCGTTTCTTTCCTCGCTCAGGGAACGATCTATCCCGATATTCTCGAAAGCATAAAACAGGCAGAAGGCAAAAAAGCCGTTAAATCCCACCACAACGTTGCCGGTCTCCCCGAGGACCTTCAGTTCGAGCTTGTTGAACCGATCAAGCTTCTCTTCAAGGACGAGGTCCGTGTTGTCGGCGAAGCGCTCGGCTTGCCCCACGCTATGGTATACCGTCAGCCGTTCCCCGGTCCCGGACTTGGCGTCCGTTGCCTCGGTGCGATCACGCGCGACCGCTTGAACGCACTTCGCGAAGCTGATGCGATCCTCCGCGACGAGTTCGATAAAAACGGCCTTGCTGAAAAGGTATGGCAGTATTTCGTCGTTGTTCCGGATATCAAATCCGTCGGCGTTAAGGACGATAGCCGTTATGAGGGCTGGCCCGCGATCATCCGTGCGGTCAATACCGTCGATGCAATGACCGCTTCGATCGAGGAAATTCCTTATAACGTTCTTCATAAGATCACTTCCCGTATCACGAACGAGGTCGAAGGCATAAACCGTGTCCTCTATGACCTCACCCCGAAGCCCTCGGGCACCATCGAGTGGGAATGAGTTTTGCAAAGCAAAACTCAACGATAATTGCCTTTGGCGACTAAGTGTATATAAATAACCTCAAAAAAGCTTGAAGACGTTATCTTCGGGCTTTTTGTTTTCGACTATTGTAAATACGCAATATATGTGATAAAATCATAATAAAAACAAGGGGGCAGGATTTCGTATGGCTTTTGACAAGATTAAGAAAAATTTTGGTTTTGGTTGTATGCGTCTTAAAACGATAGACGATAAGGTGGATTACGCTGAATTCAACCGTATGATAGATGCTTTTATCGCTGCAGGATTTAATTATTTTGATACTGCTCACGGATATATTAACGGCAAGAGTGAAATCGCAATAGGCGAATGCCTTTCCGCAAGATATAACCGCGAAGATTATGTCTTGGCGAATAAATTATCCGCTTGGTGTTTTGAAAAGGAAGAGGACATCGTTCCGCTTTTTGAAAGCCAGTTGAAAATATGCGGTGTGGAATATTTCGATTTCTATTTATTCCACGCACTTTCAAAGACCATATATGAAAAGCACAAGGAATGTCATAGCTTTGAAAAAGTAAAAAAATTCAAAGAACAGGGCAAAATCAAACATATCGGTATGTCCTTCCACGACACCGCCGATGTGCTTGATATGATATTAACCGAGCAACCCTATATCGAAGTTGTGCAATTGCAGATTAATTATCTCGATTACGATGATCCCGGAGTGCAAAGCAAGGCTTGCTATGATGTTGCAGTAAAACACGGCAAAAAGGTCATCGTTATGGAACCCGTAAAGGGCGGTGCACTTGTCAATCTGCCCGATAAAGCGGCGCAAGAATTTGACAAACTAAACGGTGGCAGTTATGCCTCGTATGCCCTGCGCTATGCCGCAAGCTTCCCCGAAGTGTTCATGGTGCTTTCGGGAATGAACAGTATGGATATGATGCAGGATAATATCAACACTTTTTCCGATTTTACCCCCTTTAGCGCAGAGGAATTTGCGGCAACAGACCGCGCACGGGAAATTATACGAGAGGTGCGTCAGGTTCCATGCACAAGATGTAATTACTGTACAGAGGTTTGTCCCAAGCATATCCCGATTCCGGAAATTTTCTCGACTTATAACCAATATCTTTCCGCTAAAATCACTCGTGGCGAAGCAAAAGATTCTTTCCCAAAAGACAAGCCCGTTGCCGCCGACTGTATTCAATGCGGAAAATGCGAAAAAAATTGTCCTCAGAATATTGATATAAAACAACACCTGGAAAAAATTTCCAAGTGGTGAAATCCGTATGAAAAATACAATTAATAAAATCACTCAAACGGCGAAAGAAGTTTTGCTGAAAAATAATTACACCTGTGTGCTCCTTTCCGAAAAGGCAGAATACCACTCGACCTTGAGAGGCGTAAAGCCGTTAGTTGGTTTTTTGGAATCAAACGAAGATTTCAACGGATTTTGCGCTGCGGATAAGACCGTGGGGTTAGGAGCAGCACATTTATATATTTTACTTGGCGTGAAATCGGTATGGGCAAATGTGATGAGCCGATCTGCCAGGAAATTGTTAGAGCAAAACGGTATTTGTACCTTTTGTGAAAACGAGGTGCCCTATATTATAAACCGTCGAGGTGACGGAGCTTGCCCCGTTGAAACGGCAGTAAAGGGCATTACGTCCTCGAATCAGGCGTTTGAAGTAATATGTGAATGGCTTGAGAACAACAAAAAACTCGTTGGCCCGTAATACAGACTATAAGGAGCTACAAGTTGACCTGCATATATAAAATGGTTTATATTAAGCTTTTCGGGAGCGAGCGGGAATAAAATGAATTTTCAAAGAACAATTCAGTTTATTCAAAAAAGAACAAAATTCTTGAGTCTTTTTAACTATATAAAAAATTGCCTTTTGCATTTAATTGCAGAAGGCATTTTTCTATGTTATTTCTCAGTGGTCATGTTTACTACATCTAAAACTGTTCTGATCTTTATGTGATAAGAACGCCTTCCTCATAAAATTTGAAGAAGGCGTTCTTTTATTATCGATAATTACATTTGAGTACCGATAATATATCCAATTATTTTTATCGATTTTGGTTGTTGTTCTGGTTGTTCTGTCTGTTCTGGTTGTTCTGGTTGTTCTGATTGTTCTGATTGTTCTGTCTGTTCTGGTTGTTCTGGTTGTTCTGATTGTTCTGGTTGTTCTGATTGTTCTGTCTGTTCTGGTTGTTCTGGTTATTCTGGTTGTTCTGATTGTTCTGATTGTTCTGGTTATTCTGTCTGTTCTGGTTGCTCTTGCTGTTCTGGTTGTTTTGATAATAGTTTTCCATAAGAAAATCCTTTCTTTATTTGTTTGTAAGTATAGTTTTCACTGTTTTTTCGCAAACTATACATGAAAAATATTGAGGAGGATTTCATGTGCTTTTAATACAAAACGGATTGGTTTTTACAATGGAGGACAACGAAGAACGCTATGCAGACATACTGATAGACAAAGAAAAAATTATTAGGATTGCAAAAAAGATAACACCAACGGAATCTATGGAAATAATAGACGCTTCCGGTTTACGAGTGTATCCGGGTTTTATTGATGCACATAGCCATATAGGTATTTCGGAAGAAAAGAAGACAAGCCAAGGTGATGAAAGCAACGAGGGGACAAATCCGATTACTCCGTGCGTTCGTGCCATCGATGCCATAAATCCTATGGACAGTGCATTTCACAACGCATTGGCAACAGGTATAACAGGCGTAATGGTTGGGCCGGGCAGT
>JAZRRU010000075.1:0-6763 GCA_045651025.1 Eubacteriales bacterium | reverse complement strand
GGGCTTCATGGGCGATTCGATGAGCGGTCTCAAGGAAAGCCCCGAGTTCCGCGATCTTCTTACGATTTTTGACAACCCGATCTTCGGCGTTATCATCGGTGCGGTCGTTACGGGTATTATTCAGAGCTCTGCGGCATCGGTCGCTATATTGCAGTCTCTTTGTGTTTCCGCAGCCGTATTCGAAGTTTCGGGCGGTCTTACCTTCGGTATGGCGATCCCGATCATTATGGGTCAGAACATCGGTACCTGCGTAACGGCTCTTATCTCGAGCTTCGGTGTTAACAGAAACGCAAAGCGCGTTGCTGTTGTACACATGTCGTTCAACATCATCGGTACGGTGCTTTGTTTGGCGGCGTTCTACTTCTTGCATTGGATTTTGGACTTTTCGTCGATCCTCGACGCAAGAATCGACTCGTTCGGAATTGCTGTTTGCCACATGCTCTTTAACATTATTACCACTGCGGCACTTCTTCCGTTCTCCAAACTTCTCGTCAAGCTCGCCTACAAGGTCATCCGTGACAAAGAAGGCGAAAGCGAAAACAAGATCTTGCTCGACGAGAGATTGCTTGCTACACCCGCAGTTGCGGTTGCTCACTGTAACACCCTTACCGTGAAAATGAGCAGCATCGCAAAGGAAACGATGCTTAAATCAATAAACATCCTTGACAAATATGACGAAGATCTCGCCCTCGAAATTGAGGAAGCCGAAGGAATCGTTGACCGATACGAAGACGAGCTTGGCACTTACCTCGTCAAGCTTTCAAGCGACGATCTCACAATGAAAGACTCGCAGAGCGTATCGACGATGCTTCACTCAATCGGTAATTTCGAGCGTATCAGCGACCACGCGGTTGAAGTTCTCCGAACTGCACAAGAGCTCAACGAAAAGAAGCTTCACTTCTCTGCAGAAGCGCAGAAAGAAGTCAACGTTCTTACCAATGCACTTAAGGAGATAATCGACATCACCTTCAATGCATTCGAAAACGGAAACACCGAGTTGGCAAGAAAGGTCGAGCCGCTCGAACAGGTTATCGACGGTCTTGCCGTACAGATGCGCGCAAATCACATCGTACGACTTCAGGCAGGAACCTGCACCATCGAGCTCGGATTCATTCTTTCTGACCTTATTACCGGTCTCGAGCGTGTTTCCGACCACTGCTCGAACATCGCGGTTGCTCTCATCGAGGTATCCGAGGGCTCGTTTGATACCCACAAATACCTTAACGACGTAAAGAGCGGTAACGACGAGCAGTTCCGCAGAGATTACGACGCATACAACGTTAAATACGCTTTGAACTAAATAGCATCAAATCGAGAATCAGCTAAGTGCCGATTCTCGATTTTTTATATTGACTTTTAGGTATAATCATTGTAGAATAAAAAGTAGTTTATATCTTTCAAAAGGAGGTATATAATGACCGCTTTAGACGCGCTCAGAAACAAATTTAAATTTGATAAAGAAAGCCCTTTTCATTTTTACAGAATGGTGCTTTTGTGGTCGTTCGTCGTTTCGGGATGTATTACGCTCCCGTTCGTTTTGACGGAGCTTATCAAAACCGGCTCCGCCGTATTTCTCTATTACGGTGACTACAATGCACAGCAGATTTGTTTTTATGAAAACTGTGTAAGAATGGTGCACGAGGGTTCGCTCGGCTGGGACTGGGTTACCGACCTCGGCTCGAACTTCATCGGCAGTTACTCTTACTACATGCTCGGAAGCCCCTTCTTCTGGATAATGTGTGCATTCCCTGCTACATGGGCACCTTACTTGATGGCTCCGATGTACATGTTGAAATACATGGTCGCGGCAGTTTTTGCATACGCTTATTTGCAAAGGTTCGTAAAAAACAAGAACTATGCGGTCGTCGGTGCGTTGCTCTATACCTTCTCGGGATTCCAGATTTACAACACGTTCTTCAACCAGTTCCATGACGTTGTTGCATTCTTCCCCTTGCTCCTCATCGGTATGGAAGAATTCGTCCAGAATGACAGAAAAGGTCTTTTTGCGATAGCCGTTATGATCAACGCGCTCATAAACTACTTTATGTTCGCGGGTCAGGTCGTGTTCTGCGTTATTTATTTCTTCTTCCGACTTTCTTCGAAATCCTTCAAGATCACTCTTCCGAAGTTTTTCGGGCTCGTGCTCGAGTCGGTTCTCGGATTTTTGATGTCGATGTTCATATTCCTGCCAGCCGCGGCGGCGCTTATGGGCAACTCGAGAATCGAAAATTCCTACTTGGATACTATCAAGCAGGTTTTCGATTATCTCAAAGAAAAAGAATGGGAACAAGCGCTCAAAAAGGCAAAAAGTCTTTATATGTGGAGAAACAGCGGAGAGTTTTACTGGCAGAGATACGGCCAGATCTTCGAATCCTACTTCTTCCCGCCTGATATACCCTCGCGCGTTAACTTCTTCAGCGGACACGGAACACGCTGGGCATCGATCTCGATGTATCTCCCGATGTTCTCGCTTTCCGGTGTATTCGCGCTGTTCACAACGAAAAAGCGCGGTTGGCTCAAGTCGATAATCATTTTCCTCATCATCTGCTCGTTCGTGCCTCTGCTCAACAGCATATTTTTCCTCTTGAACTCGGCATATTACGCAAGATGGCTTTATATGATGATACTGATGTTCGCGCTTGCGACAACCATCGCTCTCGAGGATGCAAAAACGAAATGGCGCGCTCCTGTCGCACTCATGACGTTCTTCTGCACCGTTATTGCCATCCCGCTCGGTCTCGTATGGCACGAAAACAGCAAGGATGTTCTCGAGCTCGGGTTCCCTCCCTACAGAGCAAGATTCTGGATCTACGTTGCGATTGCATTCCTCGGAATCTTCCTCACCGCGTTCATCATCAGAAGATACCGCAACACGAAATTCTTCGAACGCGCTCTCCTCATCGGTGTTTCGGTTATGACCGTTATCTACGGCTGTTTGCACATTTCAAACGGCAAGCAATACGGAAACGACAGCAACTTTATGGTCGATCAGTGTATCGAGGAAGACCTTACACTTCCCGATCCGCACGAGAATTTCTACCGAATCGACTTTTACAGGGGCTCGGGCGTTTCGCCGCTTGATAACCTCGGTATCTACTGGAATTATCCTACAATCGAATGCTTCCACACGGTAGTTCCTCCCTCCATCATGGAATTCTATCCCGAAGCGCTCGACATCAAGAGAAGCGTCGGTTCGAGACCCGAAAGCTCTTACTACGGGCTCAGAGCGTTCACTTCGACGAAATATTCGTTCATCGAAACCTCCAAAAACAAGAAAAACGGAAAAGAAGTTCACAAGGTTTTCGGTTTCAATTATCTCGAATCACAAAACGGTTTTGATATTTACGAAAACGAAAACTACATCCCTATGGGATTTGCTTTCACGGAATTTATGACCGAGACCGACTTTTCCGATGCATATTCCGCAAAGGAAAGAGACAAGATGCTCGTTAAATATCTCGTCGTTCCCGATGACAAGGCGGAATACTACTCTCAGTTCATGAAGCGTGTTCGTCCCGACGAAAAGGTAAAGAGCACCGACGATAACTTCACGAAAGCCGTTGCCGAGCGCAAAAAGATGGCTTGTGATAAGTTCGAATACTCAAGCTACGGATTTGATGCTCACATCAATCTTGACAAAGCGGGAATCGTCTACTTCAGCGTACCTTATGAAAAAGAGGGCTGGTCCGCAAAGGTCAACGGCAAGGATACGGAAGTGCTCAAGGTTACCTACGGATTCGTTGCAGTTGAATGCGAAGCGGGCGAGAACAACATCTCGTTCAGCTACACCACTCCCGGTCTCGTGAACGCAACAACGCTTACGGTCGGTGATACAGACATCACGCTTCCCGGCGGTGTCTGGATTTCGCTCGTCGGTATATTCCTTTTCGTGATTTATATGCTTTACTTCAAGGTATACAAGAAGCACAAGGCAGAGACCGAATTTTTCGGTTTTGATTATTACGACGACTGCGGTATTTCCGATACCCCGAAGAAAAAGAAGCCGTTTTTTAAGTCAATCAAGAAAATGCTCTCTAAAAAGAAATAATTAAAAAGAGGTTGTCAAAATTCTCCGTGAATGATGACAACCTCTCTTGTTATTTATTCAAAGTCCTTGAAATTTTAACTACTTACAGTTCTTTTCGCATCTGTTGTTCTGAGGTGCGCAACGGTCGCAATTTCCGTTATCATCCGCATAGGGATAAAATTCGGCTATCGGGAACTGCATTTTTCCGAAGATCGAGCAGGGATCGTCGTTGTTGCAGGGTTTGCTGTCGTTTTCGGGCAGGCAGAAACGGCAAGCGGGAAGCACGAGCTGAACGCGGCGTTCCATACGGATAACCGAGAACACGCCGATCGAAACGTAAACGTTGTTTACGCCAACGCCGTCAACGAAGCTTCCGTCGAAGCGCATACGAATCTTTTCGGGAATCGAATCTACGCACATGCAGCAGTGGCCGAAGGAACGGCAACGTTCAACGAGCTTGCTGTCAAGGCAGATAGGCGACGCAACCTCGACGACGACCGTCGGGAGAGTCGGTTCGCAATCGCAGCGGAGATCGTGCTCATCGAAGCAAAAGCTGTTTTTCTCGGGATCGGAAGTGAAAACGGATACATTTTTTTCGCTTCCGTAGAGAATAATCTTCTTATCGAAGGCACAAAGACCTTTTACTTCCTGTACTCTGCCGCCGCAGACGCACGCTTCGAGGGTTACGCAGAAATAATAGCGTACCGTTACCTGATAAAATCCTTTGTTGAAGGGTACGGGTTCGATGTTTATGCCTGTGTTGATAACCTCAACGCACTTGCATCTTACCGCACTCGCTTTGTCGATTATTTCCTGTCCCATATCGCAAAGATGAACGCGTACGTCCTCGAGACAGTCTTTATCTCTCGCGGAATCAAAAACTTTATCGACGCTGATGCAGCAAAGTTGTTCTTTATTTCCGCAGAGCCCACCGAAAGGGCTGTTTTTTTCCATCATTGATATTCCTCCTTGAGAGTTTGGATAACATCATATTTGTGTGATATTATCAATAGTAGTGTATGCAGCAGGGTGAAAAAGGTGTTTTTTTGTACAAATGAACCATTTACAAACACAAAATATAGTGGTATAGTATGCTCCGAGGTGATTTGTAATAGAAAGCTCAAAGGTTAGAACCTTATCGATACTTGTTGTTGCATTTATCTTCATGATCGCTTTTTCTGTATTTGCAATCCAACTCGTACTCTGGCAAGGTCAAGACATTTCAGTTAACATCGTAAGTGACACCGAAGAAGGCAACAAGGACGTTGTTATCTCGGTTCTTAATACAGCAGGATCCACCCTTTTGTTCTACGAGAATGCCGAAATGACAGGCAAGCTCGAATATTTAAGCAAAGACGGCTGGGTCGAATATTGTGACGTTTCTTACACTTCCGACAACGCAAATGCCGTTTCACTGCAATACGGCGGTGTGTTTGCAGAGCTCGCCCCGGGCGAGGGCTGGGACGTTTCGATCCCGCAGGAAGTCGTAAGCACTATGAAAAGCGGTACCTACCGCGTTAAATTCACTTATATTTCCGAAAAGAGATATAACGAATATCTCGAATCCGCTTTTGCAAACAAGACGAGTGAAGATATTTCGGAAGATATTTCCGACGTCAGCGAAAGCGAAGTTTCTTCCCCCGCGAACGGATTCCTTCCCCTCGTAGGAACGGGTGAGACACTCGACGACGTTTCCGAAGACGAAGAATTCCTCGCTTCCTCGAAAAGCGAAGTATTCCTCAAGACATTTGAATATGATATCGACGAGGATATCATCGACAGAGTTGACATCAGCGGAGACGATAACGATTCCGTTGATCCGAAAATGACTCGTGCTATTCCCGAGTTCAAAAACAAAGTAAACTAATCAAAAAGCCCCTTTCAGGGGCTTTTTTTCGGAGTTATTATGGAAAATCGATTGAACGCCGAACAAATAAAAAAACATCTTCCCCACATCGAAGACGTTCTGATAACCGTTTTCGACTCGATCGACTCGACAAACAGCGAAGCAAAGCGAGTATTGAAAAACGGCTTGGCGCAAGACGCGATTTTCGTTTCGCATCATCAGACGCAGGGACGCGGAAGAAGCGGAAAGAGCTTTTTTTCTCCCGAGGACAGCGGTCTCTACTTCTCTATCGTCCTGCATCCCGAAACGAAGATCGAGAATGCGGTTTTGATTACCGTAGCGGCGGCGGTCGCGACACGCGAGGTTATCGCAGAGCAAACAAAAAAAGACCCGAAGATAAAATGGGTCAATGATATTTTTATCGATGATAAAAAGGTCTGCGGTATTCTTGCAGAAGCGGTCAGCGACTTCGAAAAGGGCATCATAAAATCGGCAGTTATCGGTATCGGCATCAACGTCACGACGACAGATTTTCCGAGCGAGCTCAAAGGCATCGCTTCGTCACTCGGCAGAGACATAAACAGAGGCGAAACGGTCGCGTCAATCTACAAGCGTCTGAAATCTATCTGCGAGACTATTTCCGATGACACGAGCTTTGTTGATGAATACAGAAAGCACTCGTTCGTGATCGGAAAGACGGTTAGTTTCACACTAAATGGCGTTTCGTACAGCGCGAAAGCTGTCGATATTTCCGACCGCGGAGAGCTTGTCGTCAGAACGGACGACGGTGAACAGTTCTCGCTCAACAGCGGAGAGGTAAGCATCAAATTTTAAGCTTTGAGAGACTTTTTTTGTAAATCGTATAAGCAAGATATATCTTCAGAGCGTCG
>JAZRRU010000074.1:0-20873 GCA_045651025.1 Eubacteriales bacterium | reverse complement strand
AGGTACTCGTATCTTTGGTCCGGTTGCTAAAGAACTGCGTGAAAAAGGATACATGAAGATCCTCTCCCTCGCGCCCGAAGTGGTTTGAGGAGGCAGTAAACAATGAGTAAAATGCATGTTAAGACCGGCGATACCGTAGTAGTAATCTCCGGCAAGTACGCAAACGGCAAGGAAAAGACTGTTGGTAAGGTAATCGGCGTTTCCCCTTCCGAAGGAAAGGTAATCGTTGAAGGCGTTCACATCGTTTCCAAGCACGTAAAACCCAGAAGACAGGGTGAAGCAGGCGGCATAATCAAGACCGAAGGCGCAATTTACGCTTCCAAGGTTATGCTCTACTGCCCCAAATGTCAGGCAGGTCGCAGATACAGACACGTTCGCAACGCTGATGGCGAAAGAAGCCGTGTATGTGTTAAGTGCGGCGAAACACTTTAATGCAGGGAGGTACAACAATGTCTAGACTTAAAGAATTTTATAAAAGCGATGTTGCTCCTGCGTTGATGAAGAAATTCAACTACAAGAGCCCGATGCAGATTCCGCGCCTTGAAAAGGTTATCATTAACTGCTGCGAAAGCGACGCTAAGGATAACAGCAAGGTTATCGACAGCATCATCGGCGATCTTTCCACCATCACCGGTCAGAGAGCAATCCCCACTCTTGCTAAGAAGTCGGTTTCGAACTTCAAGCTCAGAGCAGGTATGAAGATCGGTGCAAAGGTAACTCTCAGATCTGAGAATATGTACGAATTTGTTGATAAGTTCTTCAACATTGCGCTTCCCCGCGTAAGAGACTTCAAGGGTATCAACCCCAACTCCTTCGACGGAAGAGGTAACTACTCCATGGGTCTTAAAGAACAGCTCATATTCCCCGAAATCGAATATGACAAAATCGACAAAATCAGAGGCATGGACATTATATTTGTAACCACCGCGAACACCGACGAGGAAGCAAAAGAACTTCTTACTCTCCTCGGCGCACCGTTCGCAAAGGCATAAGGGAGGAAATAACAATGGCAAGAAAAGCAATGGTGCTCAAACAGAAAAAAGAGCAGAAATTTTCCACCCGCGAATATAACAGATGCAAAATATGCGGCAGACCTCACGCTTATCTCCGCAAATACGGTATCTGCCGTATCTGCTTCAGAGAACTCGCATACAAAGGCGAGATTCCCGGCGTGAAGAAAGCTAGCTGGTAAGAGGAGGAAACAAGAATGCAGATTACAGACGTAGTAGCGGATATGCTCACCAGAATCCGCAATGCTAACTCGGCAAAGCACGAAAGTGTTGAAATTCCTGCTTCCAACTTGAAAAAGGCAATCGCTCAGATCCTTCTTGACGAGGGCTTCATCAAAGCATACGACGTCATCGAGGATAACAAGCAGGGTACCATCAAAGTAACCCTCAAGTATGGCGAAAACAAGCAGAGAATCATTCAGGGACTCCGCAGAGTTTCCAAACCCGGTCTTCGTATTTACGCAGCAAGCCAGGATCTCCCCAAGGTTAAGAACGGTCTCGGTATCGCGATCATCTCTACCTCGAAGGGTATCATGACTGACAAAGCAGCTCGTAAGCAGAACATCGGCGGCGAAGTTCTCGCGTTCGTTTGGTAAGGAGGTAACGATATGTCAAGAATAGGCAGAATGCTCATTACCGTTCCCGCAGGCGTAAAGGTTGACGTTAGCGAAACTAACCTCGTAACCGTTACCGGTCCCAAGGGCACCCTTAGCGAACAGATCAACCCTGCAATCATCATCGAACAGGACGGTGCAACCATCAGCGTTAAGCGTCCCGATGATTCTAAAGAAAACAGATCGCTTCACGGTCTTTCGAGAACCCTCATCAACAACATGGTTGTTGGCGTTACCGAAGGATACAAGAAGCAGCTCGAAATCAACGGTGTCGGCTACAGAGCCGCAAAAGAAGGCAAGAAACTCGTTCTTAGCATCGGTTTCTCCCACAACGTTATTTTCGAAGAACCTGATGGAATTACTTATGAAGTTCCTCAGCCCAACATCGTAATCGTTAGCGGTTCCAACAAACAGCAAGTCGGCCAGCTCGCTTCCGAAATCAGAGGCAAGAGACCTCCCGAACCTTATCTCGGCAAGGGTATCAAGTACTCTGATGAAAGAATCAGACGTAAGGCCGGCAAGGCAGGTAAATAGGGGAAAGGAGAATAATTAAAAATGGTAAGTCGTACAGATAAGAACGCAAAGCGACTCTTCAGACATAAGAGAGTCAGAGCCAAAATCTCCGGTACTCCCGCAAGACCTCGCCTTTGCGTATACCGTTCCAATGATAACATCTATGTTCAGATCATCGATGATACTGTCGGCAACACCCTCGTTACAGCTTCCAGCACCGAAAAGGATTTCGCAAAGAATGAAGGCGGTAATGTTGAAGCAGCAATGAAGGTCGGTAAACTCGCTGCAGAAAGAGCTCTTGAAAAGGGAATCACCGAAGTCGTATTCGACAGAGGCGGTTATCTCTACCACGGACGTGTCAAAGCTCTCGCAGATGCAGCCCGCGAAGCCGGACTCAAGTTTTAGGAGGGAATTATGAAGACAGATTTCAGCAAACTTGAACTCAAAGAAACCCTCATCGATACTAAGAGAGTTTCTAAAACCGTTAAAGGTGGTCGTATTGCTCGCTTCTCCGCACTCGTAGTAGTCGGCGACGGCAATGGTCACATCGGCTACGGTATCGGCAAAGCTGCCGAAGTACCGGATGCGATCAGCAAAGCAATCGAAACCGCAAAGAAGAATGTTGTAGAAGTTTCCCTCAAGGGAACTACTATCCCTCACGAAGTTATCGGCGAATTCGGCGCAGGCAGAGTGCTTCTTAAGCCCGCTGCAGTCGGTACCGGTATCATCGCAGGCGGTACGGTTCGTGCCGTTCTCGAAAGTGCAGGCATTCGTGATATCCGTGCTAAGTCGCTTCGTTCCGGTAATAAGGCGAACGTCGTTAAAGCAACCTTCGAAGCTCTTAAAGAACTCCGTACTGCTGACGAAGTCGCAAAAATGCGCGGCATAAGCGTCGAAGCAGTTGCAAATTAAGGAGGGTGTAGAAATGGCAAAGGTCAAGATCACTCTTAAAAAGAGTCTCATCGGCCGTAAGAAGAATCACATTCTTACCGCAAAATCGCTTGGTCTCACTAAGATCAACGATGTGAAGGTCGTTGAAAACGATACTGCAATTGCAGGCAAGATCGCTCTCATCTCTCACCTCATCAGTGTCGAAGATGCTGAATAACTAAAATATTTAGGAGGAAAAAGTTATGAAGCTTCATGAGCTTTCTCCGGCTGCTGGCTCCACCAAATCCCACTTCAGAAAGGGTAGAGGTGCAGGTAGCGGTAACGGTAAGACGGCAGGTAAAGGACACAAAGGTCAGAACGCACGTTCCGGCGGCGGTGTCAGACCGGGCTTCGAGGGAGGTCAGCTTCCTCTTTACAGAAAACTTCCGAAGAGAGGTTTTACTAATCACTTCGCTAAGCAGTACGCTATAATCAACGTTAAGGCGCTTGAAAAGTACGAAGCTGGCGCAGTCATTGATATCGATACTCTTATCAATGATAAAGTTATTAAGAACAAGTTTGACGGGCTCAAAGTGCTCGCAAACGGCGAACTCACCAAGGCTCTTACCGTTAAAGCAGCTGTTTTCTCTGCTCAGGCAAAAGAGAAGATCGAAGCAGCAGGCGGAAAGGCTGAGGTGGTATAATGTTCCGTGTATTCGGTAACGCGTGGAAAATACCCGATCTTAAGAAAAAGATACTTTTCACAATATTCGTTCTCGTATTGTACAGGCTTGGCTCCGTCATTCCTGTACCGTACGTAGACGGTAAAGCACTTTCGGAACTTATGTCCGAAAACAGCGAAACGCTCGTCGGTTACTTCAATATGCTTTCCGGTTATGCGTTCTCGCAGGGTACTCTTTTTGCACTCGGTGTAAGCCCCTACATTACCGCATCGATCGTTATCCAGCTCTTGTCTATCGCGATTCCCGCACTTGAACGTTTGTCCAAGAGCGGTCCCGAAGGACAGGCAAAGATCACGAGAATCACCCGTTGGCTCACCGTTGGCCTTTCCGTTGTGACCGGTTACGGTTATTACATCACTGTAAATAACTCTTACCCCGGACTCATCGCAAAGGGCTGGTTCCCCGCGGTTGTAATCGTTATCTGTCTTACTGCAGGTTCTTCGCTCGTAATGTGGGCAGGCGAAAGGATCGACGAAAAGGGTATCGGTAACGGTATCTCTATGATCCTTTTTGCAAACATCATTTCGAGAGGCGCGTCTATTTTCGGTACCATGTACCAGATCATCGATCAGGGTACCGGCATTATGAATATCGTTTGGGTTGCGGTAGCAGTCCTCACGATGCTCCTTATCATCACTCTTACCGTATTCTTCTCCAACTCCGAACGTCGTCTTAACGTCCAGTACGCTAAGCGTCAGGTTGGCAGAAAGATGTACGGCGGCTCGAGCACCTCGCTCCCGATCAAGGTTTTGATGAGCGGTGTTATGCCTATAATCTTCGCTAACACTATCGTTATGCTTCCCGCTACTCTTGCAATGATATTCCCCTCGTGGGAAGGTTGGGTGAACAAATACTTCTCCACAACCTCTGAGTATCCCTTCTACGTAATCGTTCTCTTCTTGCTCATCGTTGGTTTTGCATACTTCTACCTCTCGATTTCTTTCAACGCGGTAGAAATTGCAAACAACCTCAAGAAGAACGGTGGTACAATCCTCGGATACAGACCCGGTAAACCTACTTCCGACCACATCAAAAAGGTCGTTAACAGAGTAACCCTTATGGGTTCTGTATTCCTTTCCTTTATGGCGATTTTCCCTGTTCTCCTTTCCTGGACCGAACAGCCCGCTCTCACTTACTTGATCTTCGGCGGTACCTCGATGATAATTCTCGTCAGCGTAGCGCTCGATACGACCCGTGAGCTCGAAACCGAAATCACAATGCGCCATTATAAGGGCTCCCTTGATTAAGGATACGTTTCGATGAATATCATATTGTTTGGCCCTCCCGGTGCGGGCAAGGGCACTCAGGCAGAAATTATTGCTGAGAGAATGAATATTCCGACTCTTTCGACCGGTGCTATGCTTCGTGACGCTATGAAAGCGGGCTCTCCCATGGGACTCGCTGCAAAGAGCGCGATCGAAGCCGGCTCCTTGGTTTCCGACGAAGTCGTTATCGGAATCGTTAAAGATAGGATCAATGAAAGCGACTGTGCGAACGGATTCATCCTCGATGGATTCCCCCGCACGATCCAACAGGCAGAAGCGCTCGACGCTATGGGAACGAAGATCGATCTCGTTTTGGATATCGAGGTTCCCGATGAAGCTATCGTTGAACGTATGAGCGGCAGAAGACTTTGCTCTGCTTGCGGTGCTACCTATCACGTTAAGTTCAATCCTTCCTCGGACGGTGAGAACTGCGACAAATGCGGCGCACCCTTGACTCTTCGTAAAGACGATAAACCTGAAGTCGTACAACACAGACTCGGTGTATATCACGCCGAAACTGAACCGCTTGTCGTTTACTACAAAGGCAAGGACCTTCTTGTTACCGTTGACGGTCAACAGACGCCTGCAGAAGTTACTGCAGAAATCATGAAGGTTTTAGGAATATGATAACTTTGAAATCGGGTGATGAAATCATCCGCATGCGAGATGCCGGCAGGATTGCAGCAATCGCGCGTGAGATCGGCGGTGAGTGCGTCCGCGAGGGCGTTACTACCGCACAGATCGACCGTGAGATCAAAAAATGCATCCTGTCGCATGGAGCGAAACCGTCCTTCCTCGGATACGGCGGCTTTCCCGCTTCGGCATGCATAAGTGTTAATGAGGAAATCATTCACGGGATACCTTCTTCGGAACGTGTTCTCAAAAACGGCGATATAGTCAAGATCGACGTCGGCGCCTTTTATAAGGGCTTTCACGGCGACTGCGCGGCTACGTTTGCCGTAGGCGAGATATCGGACGAAGCAAAGAAACTGATCGACGTGACCCGCGAGAGCTTCTTCAAAGGAATTTCCGCTATAAGCGATAATTCAAGAATAGGCGATATCGGGCATGCGATACAGACCTATGTCGAAAGCTTCGGCTATTCGGTAGTCAGAGAGTATATCGGTCACGGTATAGGTAAAAACCTTCACGAAGACCCTGAAGTACCGAACTACGGAACAGCAGGACGAGGCCAGAGACTTCGCCCGGGAATGACAATAGCAATCGAGCCCATGGTCAATATGGGTGATTGGCAGGTACGTGTTTTAAGTAACAAGTGGACGGTAGTCACAAAAGACGGAAAGCTTTCGTCTCATTATGAAAATACCGTTGCAATCACCGATAACGGTGTGCTTATCTTGACGGATCCGTCGTAAAGAGGTTGTTAAATGGATGACTTATTAGGACATTTGGTTGTTTCTTTGGCTGGTCGCGATAAAGGATGCATATGTGCAGTCGTCGGTATGACCGATGATGATGGCTATGTTCTGATTGCAGACGGAAAGATCCGCAAAGTCGAGACCCCGAAGAAGAAGAAACTCAAACATCTAAAACCGATCGATTGGTTGCCGGAGGAGAAACTTCGACTCCCTTCCGAGAAGCTCACGAACCGCTTTATCCGTGAAGCGGTCAAAGAGATCACAGAAGAAACGCAACCGTAACAAAGGAGGAATTATTCTGGCTAAAGCAGATGTAATTGAATGCGAGGGCATCGTAACAGAAGTGTTGCCCAACACCGTGTTCAAAGTAAAACTCACAAACGGACACATAGTAACAGCGCATATTTCAGGAAAAATGCGCATGAACTATATAAAAGTAGTTCCCGGAGATAAGGTGACGGTCGAAGTATCGATCTATGACCTTTCTCAAGGACGAATAACTTTCAGAGCAAAGTAATTTGAATGGAGGTCAAAAATGAAAGTAAAACCTTCTGTAAAGAAAATATGCGAGAAGTGCAAAATCATTAAGCGCAAAGGCAAGGTAATGGTCATTTGCGAAAATCCGAAGCACAAGCAGAAACAAGGATAGGAGAGTAAAATATGGCTCGTATTTCCGGTGTTGATCTTCCCAACGCAAAAAGAGTTGAGATCGGTCTTACCTATATCTACGGTATAGGCAGAAGCCGTTCCAACGAGATCCTTGAGAAGACCGGTATCAATCCCGATACCAGAGTTAAGGACCTCACTGAAGATGATGTCGCAAAACTTCGTGATGTTATTGAAAACGAATACATCGTCGAAGGCGATCTCAAGAGAGAAGTCGCTCTTAACATCAAGAGAATGACTGAAATCGATTGCTATCGCGGAACCAGACACAGAAAAGGCCTTCCTGTTCGCGGTCAGAGAACCAAAACTAACGCAAGAACAAGAAAAGGCCCGGTCAAGACCATCGCAAACAAGAAGAAGTAAAGGAGGATAGCGAAAAATGGCAAAAGCACAAAAGAAAACGACTGTCAAGAGACGTCGCGAAAGAAAGAATGTCGAAAGAGGCCAGGCGCATATCCAGTCGAGCTTCAACAACACCATCGTCACCATCACCGATACCAAGGGTAACGCAATTTCTTGGGCATCCGCTGGTGAACTTGGTTACAGAGGTTCGAGAAAGTCTACTCCTTTCGCTGCTCAGATGGCTGCAGAAACCGCTGCTAAGGCCGCTATGGAACACGGTATGAAGACTGTTGAAGTTTTCGTTAAGGGTCCCGGTCAGGGTAGAGAAGCTGCAATCAGATCCCTTCAGGTAGCAGGCCTTGATATCACACTCATCAAAGACGTTACGCCGATCCCTCACAACGGTTGCAGACCGCCTAAGAGAAGACGCGTATAACATTAAACGGAGGAAAAACAATGGCAAGATATACTGGACCTTCCTGCCGCCTTTGCCGCAGAGAAGGCTGCAAGCTTTACCTCAAAGGCGAAAGATGCATGAGCGATAAGTGCGCTTTTTCCCGCAGAGAACAGGCTCCCGGCCAGCACGGTGCAGGCAGCGGTAGAAGAAGAGTCAAGGAATATAGCCTTCAGCTTCGCGAAAAGCAGAAAGCTAAAAGGTATTATGGCATTCTCGAAAAGCAGTTTGAGAACTACTTCAAAAAGGCAGACAGAAAAGAAGGTCAGACCGGTGAGAACCTTCTCACTATGATCGAACGTCGTCTTGACAACGTAGTTTATCGTATGGGTATGGCAGACAGCCGCAAAGAAGCTCGTCAGCTCGTACTCCACTCCCACTTCACCGTTAACGGCAAGAAGGTAAACATTCCTTCCTACGAAGTACGTAAGGGCGACGTAATCGCACTTAAAGAAACCAGCCGTAAGCTTGAAAAATTCAAGGTGCTTATCGAGAATATCACCGCAAGGACAGTACCTTCCTGGATGGATGTGGATAAGGAAAACATCGTCGCAACGATCAAGGAACTTCCCAAGAGAGAAGACGTTGATTTCCCGTTCGAAGAACACCTCATCGTCGAGTTGTATTCGAAATAATCACTTCTGTATCACAGAAGATCCACAATTAAGAGGAGGAAAACAGAATGATCGAAATCGAAAGGCCGAATATCGTAACCGCCGAAATGAGCGAAGACGGAAAGCATGGCGTGTTTGTTGTCGAACCCCTCGAAAGAGGTTATGGTATCACTTTGGGCAACTCTCTTCGCCGCGTGCTTCTTAGCTCGCTTCCCGGCGTTGCAGCATCGAGCGTAAAGATCGGTGGTGTACTTCACGAGATTTCTACCGTCCCCGGAGTTACTGAGGACGTGCCTGAAATAATTCTCAATGTCAAGGGTATCGTTGCAAAACTTCATTGTCAGCAACCCAAGACCTGCGTTATCGACGTACGCGGCGGCGAAGTCACCGCAGGCGATATCCAGGTTGATTCGGATATCGAGATACTTAATCCCGATCACCACATCGCGACCGTTGAAATGGGCGCACCCTTCTTCATGGAGATTACTTTCGAACACGGCAGAGGATATGTTTCCTCGGAGAAGAACAAAGCCGCGGTTGAAAACCCTGTTATCGGCGTAATTTACACCGATTCAATCTTCACCCCGGTTCAAAAAGCTAATTTCACGGTTTCCAATACCCGTGTCGGCAATATTACCGACTTTGATAAGCTCGAAATAGACGTTACTACCAACGGCACCATTGATGCCAAGGAGGCAGTATCTCTCGCAGCGAAGATCATCAACGAACATCTCAACCTCTTTATCGATCTTTCCGAAGAAGCTAAGAACACCGAGTTCATGGTTGAAAGAGAAGAGAAGATAAAGGAAAAAGTTCTCGAAATGACTATCGAAGAACTTGATATGTCCGTAAGAAGCTTCAACTGCCTTAAGAGAGCAGGTATTGATACCGTAGAAGATCTTACCAACAGAACTGAGGAAGATATGATCAAGGTCAGAAACCTCGGTAAAAAATCGCTTGAAGAAGTTATCCAGAAGCTCCAATCCCTCGGTTTGTCGCTTCGCAAATCGGATGACTAATCAAGCCGCAGCATTAAAATAAGGAGGCAAAGGAAATGCCCGGAACAAGAAAGTTAGGCAGAACTACTGCACATAGAATGTCTATGCTCAGAGGTATGGTCACCTTCCTTCTCGAAAAGGGAAGAATCGAAACGACCGTAACGCGTGCTGCCGAAGTCAGCGCACTTGCTGATAAGATGATCACTCTCGGCAAGAAAAACACCCTTGTCGCTAAAAGACAGGCGATTGCTTTCCTCAAAAAGGAAAGTGTCGTATACAAGCTCTTCACCAAGATCGCTCCTCTCTACGATGAAAGAAACGGCGGTTACACCCGCGTTCTCAAAGTAGGTCCCAGAAGAGGCGACGGTGCGGAAATGGCTATCATCGAACTTGTTGGTGCTGAATCTCTCTACACCGTAAAGGAAGAGAAGAAGGAAGAACCCAAGGCAGAAGAAAAGAAGCCCGCAAAGAAAACCACGAAAAAAGCAGCTCCCAAAGCAGAAGCTACTGAAGAAGCAGCTGCTGAATAATTAAAATTAAGTGCAGGTTGAAAAACCTGCACTTTTTTTCATTATTGATTGACTTTTATCGTTCGATGTGATAATGTTTAATTGATAAAATCATTCAAGGAGCAGTTATGAAGTATAGAATAGGTGTCGATATAGGCGGCATGAGCGTCAAGATCGGCGTTGTTGACAGTGAGTTTAATATATCCGAGAAATTGCGCTTTCCTACCGGCGAGGGCGTTACTGCTGAATATATAATTAACGGTATCATAGATATCTGCCGTGAGCTTGTGAAAAAATACCCGATCGAATCGATCGGAATCGGTTCTCCCGGAAGAGTTGATTCGGAGAATGGCGTTGTTATCGTCGCAGGCAACCTTCCGTTTAAGAATGAGCGCTTGGCAGAGAAGATATCAAACGCACTTTCTCTTCCGACTTTTGTTGAGAACGATGGTTCTTGTGCATTGATTGGTGAAATGGCAGCAGGCGCGTGCAGGGGCTGTCACGATGCGGTTATAATTACGATAGGAACAGGCATCGGCGGTGCAATCGCGATCAATGATCATATCGTTCGCGGCTTTAAGCTCGGTGCGGGCGAACTCGGTCATTTCGTTATCGACCGTAACGGCGAGGAATGCACCTGCGGCTTGAAGGGATGCTTTGAGCAGTATGCATCCGCGACCGCGCTTATCGAACAGACCGAACGCGCAATAAACGAAAATCCCGAAAGTATACTTGCCGAGTGCGGTAAGGACGAGGTTACAGGAAAAACCGTCTTTGACGCTTGGGAAAAGGGTTGCTCTGTCGCCGATGCAGTTTTGAAGGAATACGGCAATATCCTTGCCGACGGTGTAAACAGTCTCAACCATATCTTCCAGCCCGAAATGATTGTTATTTCCGGCGGTATCGCAAATCAGGGTAAGACGCTCCTTTCGCTTATAACTCCCCATCTTCTTCCCGATAACGTGATTGCAACGACAACACTCAATGGCGAAGGCGGAATTATCGGCGCAGCTCTACTCGGAACTGAATATTCGAAATAAAAAAGTCGGGCGAAAGCCCGACTTTTGTCTTTTAAAATAACATTTCACTCAAATCATAAGGAGTATTTTGGTAAACGTAATAGTTCAACCAGTTCGCATAAAGGAGATGCGCGTGAGCACGCCAAGTGCTGATGGGCGTTTTAGAGGGATCGTCGTCGGGGAAGTAGTGCTTCGGGATTTCGGGATTGATTCCTTTTTGAAGATCGCGTTCATATTCATTCTTGAGCGTGTCAAAATCATATTCACAATGCCCCGTAACGTAAAACTCACGACCGTTCTTGTTTGCAACGAGGTAGATGCCCGCTTCGTCCGATTCCGCAAGAATAAGAAGATCGTCACGTGCCTCAACGTCCTCACGGTTAATTGCCGAATATCGTGAATGAGGTGCGGAGAACTGCTTGTTGAACCCTCTGACAAGCGGATATTCGGGGTTAAGCGTGTTGTGACGGAAAACGCCCGAAACCTTTTTGTCAAGATTGATCTTTTCGATGCCGTGATTGATGAAAAGACCTGCAAAAGCACCCCAGCAAACGTACATAGTCGAATATACGTTTTTATGTGCCCAATCGATAACCTCGCAGAGCTCGTCCCAATAATCAACGTTCTTGAACTCGAGCGACTCAACGGGCGCACCCGTGATAATAAGACCGTCGAACTTTTCGTTCTTGACCTCCTCAAAGGTCTTGTAGAAGGTTGCAAGATGCTCCTCGGGAGTGTTTTTTGACGTGTGTGACGCCGTGTTGAGAAGCGTTATGTCGATTTGAAGCGGTGTGTTCGAAAGCAAACGGAGAAACTGCGTTTCCGTGACTATCTTTGTGGGCATGAGATTCATAATAGCAATCTTCAAAGGACGGATGTCCTGCTTTATAGCACGCGCTTCATCCATGACGAAGATGTTTTCTTTTATCAGAGCTTCCGCGGCGGGAAGCGACATAGGTATCTTTATCGGCATTTCTACCTCCGAGGTCGAATGTGGTTACTTTGATACAGTATATCAAATAAATACTTTCTGTTCAATAGTTTTTTCGATAAACTATGGAAAAATCAGCGCGTTTGTGTTATACTTTCAAAAAAGAGGTGAACTTATGGCAGAAATATTTAAAACCGATCCGAAAAATCCGTCGAACGAAATTATATCAAAATGCGCCGAAACGCTGAAAAACGGCGGTCTTGCGATATTCCCGACCGAGACGGTTTACGGAATCGGTGTTGACGCTTTGAATGAAAATGCAATCAATTTGCTGTATAAAAAAAAGCAACGCCCGCTTGATAAACCTCTTTTGATGCATATTTCGGGCATCGAAATGGCTGATGCTATCGCGGTTCTCGATGATTCAGCACGGGAATTAATAAAACGCTATACCCCCGGACCTCTTACCCTCGTCGTAAAACGCAAACCGTGCCTTCATCCTATTTCTGTCGCAAACGGCGACACCGTCGGGCTAAGGTTTCCGTCAAATAAGATTTTCCTCGAGCTCTCGCGCGCGTTCGGCGGACCGATCGCGGCAACAAGCGCGAACCTTTCGGGTTTTAAAAGCGCTGTGAATTCGGACGGACTTGAAACCGTGACCGATATCGCCGATTTCATCATCGACGGCGGTGAGTGCGAGTTAGGTCTCGAGTCGACGATACTCTCGCTCGTAGGCGAAAAGCCCCGTATATTGCGTCAGGGCTCGTTCCCGAGAGAACTTATTGAGGGGGTGCTCGGCAAATGCGAGTAATAGGGCTCAGCGGCAGAAGCGGAAGCGGAAAGGGTGTCTTTTCCGAGCTTGCGCTTGAAAAGGGAATGACTGTGATTGATTGCGATGCGGTTTATCGTGAAATGGTGTCGCGACCGTCGGACTGCCTTCGCGAGATAGAAACGGAGTTCGGCTCCGAGGTGATAAAAAACTCCGCGCTCGATCGACGTGCGCTGTCGAAGATAGTTTTTTCGGATAGAGAAAAATTGAACCGACTTAACGAAATTACGCATAAATACGTTCTTTCGGAAATCGAGAGAGTTATCGAGTTGTCGTCCGAGGATTCAACGGTGATTATCGATGCGCCGACTATGTTCGAAAGCGGTTGTGATAAATATTGCGACCTGATCGTTGGAATCGTCGCTCCCGATGACGCGTGCATTTCACGTATCGTAAAACGCGACGGGATTTCGGAATCCGATGCAAAATCACGCCTTGCAAATCAATATTCAAACAATTTTATCATTGAGCACAGCGACGTGATTATTTATAACGATTCAGATATTGCCGAGTACAAAAAATCAATTTCGGAATTTCTCGATAATGATATTATGTAAACCTATTTCGGAGGATAAAAATGGAAAGAAAAGAAGCGGAAATGCTCCAGATCAAGAAAAATTATTCTATACCCAACGATGAAAAAGAACTTGAAAAGGTAGAGTTATTTATCAAAGACTACCGTTCGTTCATCGATTCTGCGAAAACCGAACGTTGTGCCGTTGAATATGCGGTAAATATGGCAAAATCCGCGGGATTTGTTGAATACAGAGCGGGAAGTAACCTTAAATCGGGCGATAAAGTATATTATGTAAACCACGAGAAGAGTCTTATTCTTGCTCGTATCGGCTCTCGCCCTCTTGATGAAGGATGCCGTATAATCGCATCGCATATCGATTCTCCCCGCCTTGACTTAAAGCCGACCCCCTTGTATGAAAACAGTGATATCGCGTACTTTAAGACTCATTATTACGGCGGTATCAAGAAATATCAGTGGACCGCAATTCCGCTTGAGCTTCACGGCGTGGTTTACCGCGCTGATGGAACTCGTGTCGATATAAATATCGGCGCCGATCCCTCCGACCCCGTTTTCTATATAAGCGACCTTATGCCTCATATCGGAAAGGACCAGATGTCAAAAACCGCGTCCGAATTCATTTCAGGCGAGGGCTTGAATATCATAAACGGCTCGCTCCCGATCGATGCCGACGGCGGAGTAAAGCTCAAGGTGCTTTCTCTCCTCAACGAGAAATACGGTATCACCGAACGCGATCTTATAACCGCCGAGCTTACTGCTGTTCCCGCAATAATGTCGCGTGAGGTCGGCTTCGACCGTTCGCTTATCGCGGCGTACGGCCACGACGACCGCATCTGTGCGTTCCCGTCGCTCGTTGCGCTTCTCAACGAGGAAACTCCCGAGCATACTTCGATTGTTATGCTTGCCGATAAAGAAGAAATCGGCTCCTACGGCGTGACGGGATTGGGAAGTGAGAGCTATCCCGATTTCATTCGTTCGCTTTGCGATTCGACTAACGGCGATTTCCTTGCGTGCAAGCGCGCAAGCGTATGCCTCTCTGCTGACGTTGGCGGTGCTTACGATCCTTGCTATTCTGACGCGTACGAAGCATCCAACTCCGCTTATTTGAACAGAGGTGTAGTTATTTCAAAATATACCGGCTCCCGCGGAAAAGGCGGATGCTCGGATGCAAGCGCAGAAACACTTGCAAAATTGGCTAAGATTTTCGACGATAACGGCGTCGTATGGCAGATCGGCGAGTACGGAAAGGTCGATCAGGGCGGTGCGGGTACAGTCGCTTCCGAGATTGCTCATTTCGGCATCGAGGTCATCGACTGCGGTGTTCCGATACTCTCGATGCATTCCGTGACCGAGCTCGCTTCGAAATACGATATTTACGAGATGCTCCGTGCGTCCGAGGTATTCTTCAAGAGCTGAATAAGTGAATAAATAAAAAAGCTGTTGCATAATAAAATGTAACAGCTTTTTTGTGTTTTTCATATTCTTATATCAGGGAGTGAAAAGAATATGAAAAAAGTAATCGTTCTTTCGTCGGTAACCTATGCGTTAAAGGCGCAAGAGCTGCTTAAAAACGACGGCATTTATTCAAAATTGACCCGTTCGAGATCAGTAAGAAATATAAGGGGCTGCGGTTATGGAATCGCGGTTGATGTTTCAAACGCCGAGAAAGCTGAAGCGATACTTCGATCCGCCGGTATACCAATAATCGGGAGCACACAGGAAAAATGATTTATTTCGATAACGCAGCGACCTCGTTTCCGAAAAGCCGAAACGTGTTGAGTGCGATGGCAGAGGCAATGAAAACATGCGGAAATCCCGGCAGGAGCGGACATAAATATGCGATGAATGCTGCGGAGACCGTCTATGAATGCCGAAAACGAATGGCGTTGCTTTTCAACACGCGTCCCGAATGTGTGATTTTCACCTCGTCGGCAACCGAGGCGTTGAATATAGCGATAAAAGGCACTAACCGTATGGGCGGTGTCACCGTGGTGTCGTCGATGGAGCATAACGCAGTAATGCGGCCGCTCAACACACTGAGAAGAAACGGAAAAACGGTGTTGCGTCAATTTCTTGTCGATGTGAAACATGACCATGTTACCTGCGATAACTTTTCTTCTGTGTCAAATTCCGCGACAACGGTAGTCCTCACCCATGCCTCGAACGTTTGCGGAAGAATATTGCCTGTACGCAAGCTGCGCGCCCTGTGCGGAGACGACGTGATATTCATTCTCGACGCTTCGCAGTCCGCGGGGCATATAAATATTGATATCGTTGAGCTTGGGGTTGACATAATTTGTGTGCCCGGTCATAAAGGTCTTTGCGGTCCTATGGGTGTGGGAGCATTGATAATAAATCCGTATAGCGATATTGTTGTCGAACCGTTGATTGAGGGCGGGACGGGAACAAATTCAAAAAGCTATGAAATGCCGGAATATTATCCCGAAAAGCTTGAAGCGGGAACGGCAAATGTCTGCGGAATCGCGGGATTGAACGCCGCTTTGGCGGACTTTTCGATTTGCGAAAAAGAAAAACGCCTTTTTGAATATCTTGTGTCTGAAATAAAAAAAATGGTAGACATAATGTTGTACGGCGCGCCCGAAAAGGGAAGCGAGAACGACTACGTTCCCGTTTTATTGTTCAACAAATCGGGCTATGATGCAGAAGCGCTTTGTGATATCCTCGCTTCACGTGGTTTTGCACTTCGCGCAGGTTTTCATTGTGCACCGAACGCGCATATCACTCTCGGAACTTCCGATGTGGGCGGAGTTCGTCTTTCGCTCGGGAGAAACAACACCCGTCGTGAAATTGACCGCTTCCTTAATACACTTTCCGAAATATAAAAATCCGCCGAATCTGTTTCGGCGGATTTTTGCGTCGTGAAACTATTTTGTGTTGAAAACGTTTTTGAAAATAGAACCGCACTCAACCTTCGATTTCTTCGGAACGGTCGTATAACCGCCGATAGTAGCGTTGCAGTCGATGTGGCAGAAATCGTGACACGTGCTCATGTGATTGATAACAGCACCTGCGGAAACGATACAGCACTTTCCGACGTTGCAACCAACGTGCACGACGGCCATCGGTTCGATTATTGAGCCCTTTTCAATTTTCGCGAGCGGGGAGATGTACGCCTTTGGGGATATAAGCGTAGTTAAGTTGATGTCAACATTGTTTTCTATGAAATCCGAGAGATTTTCGCGTATGTCGGGGTTCCCGACGGCGATAATGATGTTGCTATATTCTTTTGAGAGCTTTTGAATATCTGAAAAAGTTCCGATAACCTCGCTTCCGTCTGGTGCTTGTGTTGCGGAGTCGTCGATGAAAGCGATTTTGTCGAAGCATTTCATATCAAGAGCTATCTCTCTCGTTACAAGACCGTACGTGCCCGCTCCGGCAATCAACAGATTGTTGTTCATAAAAAATAACCTCTTTCTGTGAACAGCAAATACAGATTTCGAGTCATTATAACATTTTTCGCCCTTTTCGTCAACAAATTTTTTTCGCCATATATTGGGAGGATACGTATTACGCATGATTTGCTGTAAACAATAAGTGTTGAAATCTTTTCGGTTTTGTGATATATTGGAAATACAATTAAGTAAGAAAGTGAGAATAATTATGAGCAGCTTTGAGAATTTAAGAATCGTTGATAACTTTTATCAGACTTCGCTTTTCTTCCCGATGCCGACTGTCATCATAAGCACTCTTTGCGAAGACGGAACGACGACCCTCGGACCTTATTCCTTGGTTCAGCCGTATTACGTCGCAGGCAAGGATTATTACGCGATGCTTCTTTGCTGCCGTAACTCCTCAAACACTGCGCAGAATATTCTCCGCAACGGCAAATGCGCTCTTAACTTTATTGACGATAAACCGAAAACCTTCAAAGAAGCCGTAAAGCTTTCCTGGCCCGGCGATAAGCCGAGCGAGAAAATGCCGAAATGTAATTTCAAGCTCGAAAAAAGTATGATAGAGGAGGAGAACCCCTCCGACGTACGTCCGCAGGTCTTGACCGATGCGATTCAGGTTATCGAGTGCACTTGGGTTCGTGAGCTTGACGGTGCCGATAAAGATGTGGCGGGTGAGCTCAACGGTTATGAAGGGCCTTACCATGACTTCAACGGCATCACGAGTAAATTCGGTGCTCACTTTATTTTGAAAATAGATAAGATCCTCATGAAGAAGAAATACAGCGACGCTATCATAAACGGTGTAAAAGCGGGCGATTTTCCTCCGCTTCCCGTTGACTACGGCTATCGTGACAGCAAGAACTTCTGGTTCCACCGAAAAAGAAGAATGCGTGCCGAGCTTCTGCAGATGCGTCAGGCATCGATCGAGTCGGTTCGTTATGCCGCGGACCGCGTTGACGATAAGATAAAATTCACCGATGAAGCGTTGAAGACCGTTCTTGGCGTTCCGCGCGTATTCCTGCCCCTCGTACTCAGAGGATGCGTTGACTGGGCTCGAGAAAACGGCGTTGAACTTATCACCGAGGAACACATGAAGATAATCAACGATAAACGCGCAAAAGAAAAAGAAAAGAAGAAATAAAACTGAAATAACATGAAAGGAGAGGGGAATATGGTAACGATACTTGCCGAGAAGCCCGACGTTGGAAACAAAATAGCCGCCGCGCTCGATAAGATATATTTGTCGAACGGCAAGACCGTCGAGTTTTCCTCTCTCAAAGCGAACGAAAAAGCCGTCAAAGCACAGCAGAATAAAGACGGCTATCTCAAGATTCGCTACAAAGACCACGATTGCTACGTGACGTGGGGCTTCGGTCATCTATGCTCGCTGAAACAGGCGTCCGATTACGTTCCTGCCTACAAGCGCTGGTCCTCTATCCCTCTGCCGTACATACCGCCAGAGTATGAAATAATGCTCCGTACGAGCCAAAACTCAAGCTGGGATTCGAAGGTCGAAAAGCAGTTCAATATAGTCAAAGATCTTTTTGAAAAAAGCGATCTTATCATAAACGCGACCGACTTTGACCGAGAGGGCGAGGTTATATTCGCGTATATTTATGAGCTTTCGGGAGTCAACAAACCCGTAAAACGCGCTTGCTTTACTTCGCAGACGAAGGAAGGTATCATCGAGGGCTTTACGAAAAACCTGAAGCTCGGATCGGAAATGAAACCGACGGAACACGCGGGTCGTATGCGCGGTATTGCCGATTGGGTGGTGGGCGCAAACCTCACTGTTGCGATGACCCTGAAGAACCCCGGCGCGGGTGTGATGAGCATCGGTAGGGTACAGACTCCGACACTTGCGATGCTAGTTGATCGTGAGATCGCCGTTACAGAGTTCAAAAAGAGTCCTTATTGGGCAATAGAAGCCGAGTTCAAAAACAAAGACGGCGAATCGTTCAAAGCAAAACACAGTATCGAAAAAATAACCGATAAAACCGAAGCGGAAAAGCTTTTCGAAAAAATTAACGGCCACGACGGAATCGTAAAAGACGTCAAAAAGAAAAAGGTAAAAAAAGAACCGCCTTTGCTTTACAGCTTGTCTGCACTTCAGATGGATGCGAATTCAAAATTCGGCTATACTCTTGACAAAACTCTTGAGATAGTACAGAAGCTGTATGACGACGGATTTACGACCTACCCGAGAACGAACTCTCAGTATCTTACCGAGGATATGGAACCGACCGTAAATAATGTCCTCGATAAGCTCTTGACGGTTTCGATATATCAAAAGCTTATTGTCGGCAGACCTCGTACTTTTGATAAAAAGCATTATTTCGACAATAAAAAAGTCGAGTCGCACTTTGCGATAATCCCGACGGGAAATATACCGAAAGGGCTTCCCGAAGAACATAAAAAGGTTTACGACCTCATTTGCCGTTCGGTAATAAAAATGCTTTACGGTCCCGCAACCCTCGAGCAGACGAAGGTTACGATTGACGTGAACGGCGAGAAGTTCAAAGCAAGCGGCTCGATAATCGCCGAAGCCGGATGGATGATCGTCGGAGACGCATCAAAAACCGAGATCCTGCCCGATCTTAACGTCGGCGATGTCCTTGCAGGAACCTATAAGCTCTGCGATAAGATGACCGAACCGCCGAAGCGTTATACGGACAAAACGATTCTCGCCGCGATGCTTTCGGCAGGCAAGGACCTCGACGATGCCGAGCTGAAAAAACTTATGTCCGACCCGAAAACGGGCGGCATAGGTACGGAGGCGACCCGTGCGGCGATTATTCAAACGCTCATTCAGCGTGAGTATATCGTCCGCGAAAAGAAAACGCTGCGTGCGACGGAAAAGGGAATAGACCTTATAAAAAAATTGCCCCTTGAACAGATAAAGTCTGCTGAGCTTACCGCAAAATGGGAACGCCGTCTTGCAGATATTGCAAGAGGCACAGAGGACCCCGAGTCGTTCAGACGAGATTTTGAGACAACGGTTGCAAATTGGGTTCGCGTGATAAACTCAAAGGTTGTCACAACACAGTGTAATTATGGAGCCGTGCTCGACGGCGCGAAATGTCCGCTTTGCGGAAAATCGGTACATATCGTCAAGGATAAAGGTTTCATTTGCTCTGCGAACCGAGAGGGATGCAAATTCATTCTCGGAAAGGTGGCAGGGAAGAGCTTGACCGAAAATCAGGTCCAAAAGCTTTTGAAAGACGGCGAGACGGGTGTCATAAAAGGTTTCGTTGGAAAAAGCGGAAAGAAGTTCGACTCAAAATTGAAACTTGACGAAAACGGCAAGATTATTTATGTTGACGCAAAGCTGCAAGAATAGTAAAATCTATAACTTTTTCCTAAAAAATAAGCCGAAAATATTTCAATTTTCTTGTAAATGATATTGACATTTGATGTGTTTCTATTGTATTATATTTTCGGTACAATCTGAAAATAAAAGAAAGAGGTTTTTGAAATGGCAAAACTCGATTTGACAAAGTACGGTATATCCGGTACTACTGAAATCGTACATAACCCCTCGTACGATGAACTCTTCGCTGAAGAAATCAAGCCCGAACTCGAAGGATATGAAAAGGGTCAGGTTAGCGAACTCGGCGCAGTTAACGTTATGACCGGCGTTTACACCGGCCGTTCCCCTAAAGATAAATTCATCGTTATGGATGAAAACTCCAAAGACACCGTTTGGTGGACCTCCGATGAATATAAGAACGACAACCATCCCCTTTCTGTTGAAAGCTGGAACGTTTTGAAGAACCTTGCTGTAGACTGCCTCTCCAACAAGAGACTCTTCGTTGTTGACGCATTCTGCGGCGCAAACGTTGACACTCGTATGGCTGTACGTTTCATCGTTGAAGTTGCATGGCAGGCACACTTCATCAAGAACATGTTCATCACTCCCTCTGCTGAAGAACTTGAAAACTTTGACCCCCACTTCATCGTTTACAACGCTTCCAAAGCAAAGGTTGAAAACTATAAAGAACTCGGTCTCAACTCTGAAACCGCAGTTGTATTCAACATCACCTCTCGCGAACAGGTTATCCTTAACACTTGGTACGGCGGCGAAATGAAGAAGGGTATGTTCTCCATGATGAACTACTACCTCCCCCTCAAGGGCATCGCTTCCATGCACTGCTCCGCAAACACCGATA